>NZ_JBBMEI010000050.1:0-23915 GCF_040096655.1 Blautia intestinihominis
AACTGGTTATCCACAAAACAAAAAAATAAATTTCATCACTTTTTACAATGGACTATGCATACCCTTGAACAGTAACCCATTTCACATCAGCTGTTTTTCGACAAAACCTTACAAAAACTGCTCGTTGACAGTACAGTGGCGGTAAGGTATCATAGAACAAAAGAGGCTTAATATCTCTATAAAGAGGAGGAACATCATTATGTTAGTATTGGTATACCGAAAATGCAGCACCTGTCAGAAAGCCCTCAAATGGCTGGAGGAGCATAAAATCTTTTTTGAGGAACGCGCGATCGTGGATGAGAATCCTACTTACGAGGAATTAAAGGAATGGTACGGAAAAAGCGGACTGCCGCTCAAGAAGTTCTTCAACACCAGCGGCATGCTCTACAAGCAGATGAACCTCAAGGATAAGCTTCCAGAGATGACCGAAGACGAACAGCTCAGACTCCTCGCTACCGACGGCATGCTGGTCAAACGCCCCCTCGTAATTGGCGAAGACTTCGTCCTGACCGGTTTCCGCGAGAAGGAGTGGGAGGAGAAGATACGGGGGTGAAGGATTAAAGAATGCTGGAACCCCAACGATATTATCCACACGATCTGTGCATTTGCGAATGACTTCCCTAACGTAAATGGTGGCTATCTTGTCATAGGGATTCAGTCAGAAGATGGAATCCCCATACTCCCGCCCAAGGGTCTTCCACGAAATATACTGGATTCTGTACAGCAGGAGATTTTTCAGTATTGCAACATGATCACACCCAGATATATTCCGCGGATTGAAGTATTTTATAGCGGCCCACATACTGACGGATGATTTTTTACTGTAAAATTTTCCTCCACGAAAGTTTTCTCCATTTATCTATTGTATTTTTGCATGCATTCGTGTAAAATAAATTACAATTTAGTCTGGTAAAGCACGAATATGTATTATAACAGACCATTGAATAATAGAAAATTTTTATTATCATACCAGTACAAGAAATACACAGATGAAGGAGAGAGAATAAATGGCAGATCATGAAATGTTAAATCTTGACGAGATGGGCACTCTGAAAGACAGTATGGAGCTTCTTGGGGAAGAACTGATGAATGGCCATCGGATCAACCCAAATCTCTATGTAGAATACGATGTAAAGAGAGGTCTTCGTGACTCCGCAGGTAAAGGTGTCCTGACAGGACTTACCGAGATTTCCGATGTTACAGGTTACGACCTGATCAACGGGCGCAAGATCCCTGCACACGGCAGACTGTACTATCAGGGATATAATGTAAACGATATCGTAGACGGCCTCAAAGGACGTAAATTCGGTTTTGAGGAAACCATTTACCTCCTTCTGTTCGGCAGACTTCCATCCGACAAGGACATGGAAGTTTTCAAAAACATTATGGCAAACTTCGAGACCCTGTCCGGTCGTTTTGTCCGTGACGTTGTCATGAAAGCTTCCAACGGCGATATCATGAACGCAATGCAGAGATGCATCCTCACTCTGTACACCTACGACTCCAAACCAGAGGACAACTCCGCAGAAAACGTTCTCCGTCAGAGTATCGAAATGATCGCGAAACTGCCTCTGATCGCAGTATATTCCTATCATTCCTACAGACATTTCCGTAAAGATGAGACCTTGTTCATCCGCAACCCACAGAAGGACCTTTCCCTCGCAGAAAACATCCTTCTGATGCTCCGTCCGGACGGCAAATACACAGAACTGGAAGCAAAGGTTCTCGACATCGCACTGATCCTTCATGCAGAGCACGGCGGTGGTAACAACTCTACATTCACCACACACGTAGTTACCTCATCAGGAACAGACACCTATTCTTCCGTTGCAGCATCCATCGGTTCCCTCAAGGGACCTCGTCATGGTGGTGCAAACCTCAAAGTCCAGAACATGTTCGAGGATATCAAGGCAAACGTCAAAGACTGGACCGATGAGAAAGAAGTGGAAAGCTATCTCCGCAAGATCCTCAACAAAGAAGTCTTCGACCACAGCGGTCTGATCTACGGTATGGGACACGCCGTTTATACCCTTTCTGACCCACGTGAAGTCATCTTGAAACGCTTCGCCAAAGACCTCGCAATGGAGAAGGGCATGATGAAGGAATTTGCCCTCTACGAACTCGTAGAACGCCTTGCCGGAAGACTGGTCATGGAACAGAGAAGACTTTTCAAAAATGTCTGTGCAAACGTAGACTTTTACAGCGGTTTCGTATATACTATGCTTGGAATCCCGAAAGAGCTGTTCACGCCGATTTTCGCGATCGCACGTATCCCGGGATGGAGTGCGCATCGTCTTGAAGAGATCCTCAACGCAAGCAAGATCATCCGTCCGGCATACAAATATGTGGGACATCATGCAAGCTTTGTTCCGTTTGACGAGAGAGCGCCGGAGGAAGGCTGCGAGGAAGTACTGAGAGAATTAGAAAAGGAAGAAGCAGGACAGCCGGAAGAAAAGGCAGAAACTATAGAAAAAGAGGCACCGCAGGATTCGAAGAAGTGCCCTGAGGAGAAGAAGAATAAATGAAACAGGTTATTTTAACAGGTGACCGTCCTACCGGAAGACTTCATGTAGGACATTATGTAGGATCACTGAAGGAGCGTGTCAAACTCCAGAATTCCGGTGATTACGATGAAGTTTATATCATGATCGCAGATGCACAGGCACTGACAGACAACGCCGAGCATCCGGAGAAAGTACGTCAGAACATCATCCAGGTTGCACTGGATTACCTCGCATGCGGTATCGACCCGGCGAAGTCCACGATCTTTATCCAGTCTATGGTACCGGAACTGACAGAACTGACATTTTATTATATGAACCTTGTTACTGTTGCACGTGTGCAGCGTAACCCTACCGTTAAATCCGAGATCCAGATGCGTAACTTCGAAGCAAGCATCCCGGTTGGATTTTTCTGTTATCCGATCAGCCAGGCAGCAGATATCACTGCTTTCCGTGCAACACATGTGCCGGTTGGCGAGGACCAGATGCCGATGATCGAGCAGTGCAAGGAGATCGTGCACAAATTCAATACCGTATACGGTGAGACTTTGACCGATCCTAAGATCGTTCTGCCGTCCAACAAGGCATGCTTACGTCTGCCAGGTATCGATGGCAAGGCCAAAATGAGCAAGTCCCTTGGCAACTGCATCTACCTCTCTGACGAAGAAGCAGATGTCAAGAAAAAGATCATGTCCATGTTCACAGACCCGAATCATCTCCGTGTACAGGACCCAGGCCGCGTAGAGGGCAATCCGGTATTCATCTACCTGGAAGCATTCTGCAAGGATGAGTATTTCCCGGAATTCCTGCCGGAATACCAGAACCTCGAAGAGCTCGAGGATCACTACCGCAGAGGCGGTCTTGGCGATGTCAAGGTTAAGAAATTCCTGAACAACGTTATGCAGGCAGAACTTTCACCGATCCGTGCAAGAAGAAAAGAATGGGAGCAGCGCATCCCGGATGTTATGGATATCCTCAGAGAAGGCAGCAGGGTAGCGGAAGCCAAAGCAGCCGAGACCCTGAATGACGTTAAAGCATCCATGAGGATCAACTACTTTGACAGCGACCAGTCTGATATGTATCAGAAATGATCAGCCTGCAACGGCTATATGTAATAATCACAACTGCAAGTGGTATGACCAACAATAAAAAATAGTATTGACAATCGACAAAAATCAATGCTATAATACCGCATATTCCGAGAGGAACTAAGCAGACGAAGAAGTCTAGGAGACTTTTTCGTTTGCTTTTTTTATTTTCTAAATACCCATAAAGGAGGAAATGTAATGCGTTTAAATCCAAAGGAACAGGAAAAGCTTATGCTCCATATGGCAGGAAATCTGGCAAAAGAGCGGAAGGAACGAGGCGTGAAACTGAATTATGTGGAAGCAGTTGCCTATATCAGCTCAGAACTTCTTGAACTTGCAAGAGACGGCAAAGAAGTAGTCGAACTGATGCAGCTCGGTACCAAAATGCTGACAAAAGACGACGTTATGGACGGTGTCGCAGACATGGTACATGAAGTACAGGTAGAGGCAACATTTCCAGATGGAACCAAACTTGTAACAGTACACAATCCGATTCAGTAAAGGAGGACAACTATGAAAATTGGCGAAATCATTCCATTGGACAGAGAGATTACATTAAACGAGGGCAAACCTACCGTCACAGTCAAAGTGGCAAACACCGGCGACCGTCCGATCCAGGTTGGCTCACATTTCCATTTTTTTGAGGTAAACCGTTACCTTAAATTCGACAGAGAAAAAGCATATGGTTTTCATCTGGACATCCCTTCCGGAACTTCTGTCCGCTTTGAACCAGGTGAAGAAAAAGAAGTCCAGCTTACCGCGATAGGCGGAACAAAGAGAGTCTTCGGTCTGAACGACCTGACCTGCGCGCAGATTTCAGAAGTCAACAAAGAAGCAGCTCTTAATAACGCCCGCACCAAAGGCTTCATGCCAAAAGAGTAAGTAGATTCTGACAGAAAAAAGGAGGAAACAGATTCATGAGTGTAAAAATTTCCGGTGAAAAATATGCAATGATGTACGGCCCGACAACTGGAGATAAAGTACGTCTGGCAGATACAGATCTGATCATTGAGGTAGAAAAAGACTACACCACTTATGGTGATGAAATTAAATTCGGCGGCGGCAAGACGATCCGTGATGGTATGGGACAGTCCGTTAAGACAACAAGCGCAGACGGTGATCTGGATCTTGTTATCACAAACGCCCTGATCGTAGACAGCACAGGAATCATCAAAGCCGATATCGGAATCAAGGATGGCAAGATCAAAGGAATCGGTAAAGCAGGAAACCCAAGCGTGATGGACGGTGTGACACCGGGCATGACCGTAGGTGCTTCCACCGAGGCTCTTGCAGGCGAAGGAATGATCGTGACAGCAGGCGGTATTGATACGCATATCCACTTCATCTGCCCGCAGCAGATCGACTGTGCGCTGTACTCCGGCGTGACAACCATGATCGGCGGCGGAACTGGCCCGGCAGACGGAACAAACGCAACGACCTGTACACCAGGACCATGGAACATGGAAATGATGCTCAAGGCAGCAGAGGAATATCCGATGAACTTAGGTTTCCTCGGAAAAGGAAACTGCTCCGATGAGAAACCTCTGATCGAGCAGGTCAAAGCAGGTGCGATGGGTCTCAAGATCCATGAGGACTGGGGGGCAACTCCGGCAGTCATCGACCATTGTCTGAATGTGGCAGATGAATATGATGTACAGGTTGCCATCCATACAGATACCCTGAACGAAGGCGGATGCGTAGAAGATACCATCAATGCCATCGGAGGAAGAACCATCCATACATACCATACAGAAGGTGCCGGCGGCGGACATGCACCGGACATCATCAAAGCAGCAGCAACCTCGAACATCCTTCCTTCTTCCACAAACCCGACCATGCCATTCACTGTAAATACTCTGGATGAGCATCTGGACATGCTGATGGTATGCCACCATCTGGACAAAAAGATCCCGGAAGATGTCGCTTTTGCAGATTCCCGTATCCGTCCGGAAACGATCGCAGCAGAGGATGTCCTTCACGATATGGGTGTGTTCAGCATGATGAGCTCCGATTCCCAGGCAATGGGACGTATCGGTGAGGTCATCACCCGTACCTGGCAGACAGCAAGTAAGATGAAAGGCGAGAGAGGACCGCTTCCAGAAGATGAAGGTCACGGAAACGACAACTTCCGTGTAAAACGATATGTTTCCAAATATACCATCAACCCGGCAATCACACACGGTATTTCCAAGTATGTAGGATCTGTGGAGCCAGGAAAATTTGCTGATCTCGTTCTCTGGAACCCGGCATTCTTCGGAGCAAAACCGGATATGGTTATCAAAGGCGGTATGATCATCGCATCCAAGATGGGTGATGCCAACGCCTCCATTCCGACCACACAGCCGGTATTCTACCAGCCGATGTTTGCAGCACATGGAAAAGCAAAATACGCATCCTGCCTGACCTTCGTATCCAAGGCAGCCATGGAAGAAAATATCAAAGAGAAATACGGTCTGGAAAAAACTGTCGTGCCTGTAGAAAACTGCCGAAACATCGGAAAGAAAGACATGGTATTTAACGACAAAACACCGGAGATCACGGTAGATCCGGAAACATACGAAGTAAAAGCCGACGGAGTCAGCATCACATCCAAACCGGCGAAAAAACTTCCGCTGACACAGTTATACAATCTGTTCTGATGACTTTCTGAGGAGGGCATAAATGTTAGGTGTTTGTTTATTATTTGTAGGAATTGTCCTGATCAACAACGGTATCTGCAACTTTTATAAAGTAGATGGAAAATCCCTCGCAGTGATGAATATTTTTACCGGAGGACTTTCTCTGTTCATCAACTTTGTAAATCTTGTGCAGGGAAATTATTACGCAGCAGGAACAGGACTTCTGTTCTGCTTCACTTATTTATTTGTGGCAGTCAACAATATTTTTAAACTGAGCGGCATTCCGTTCGCATGGTTTTCCACATTTGTAGCGATCAACGCAGTGGTATTTGGAACACTGGAAGGTTTTACCGGAAGTACAGCTCTTGGTATCCAGCCGGACATCCGCTGGGCTGCGATCTGGTATCTCTGGGCGATCCTCTGGGGAACATCCTTCGTTGAGGACATCATGGGCAAAAAACTCGGCAAGTTTGTGCCGGCCCTGCAGGTATTTGAGGGCATCGTGACCGCCTGGATCCCTGGCGTGCTGATGCTGATCGGAAAGTGGTAAAAAGGTAATTCCGCGAGGAGGAACATACAATGATTTGTGAAAAAATTCTGGGAAAACTGACAGACGGAGTGTTCTCCGGAAAAAAGGTGGATTACGTGGACATCCACTGGGATGAAGCATTCAAAAAACTTCACAGAAAAACAAGTCAGGGAGGCACAGAACTCGGCATCCGCCTGGATGACTCTGTGCTGACCAGAGGGCTGAATCAGGATGATGTTCTCGCAGTGGAGGGTGATACCGTGTATGCGGTAAACATCCCTCCCTGCGAGGTGATCGTAGTCACTGTCGACGAACATCATCCACATATGGTGGCAAAGGTGTGCTACGAAATCGGAAACCGTCATGCACCACTGTTCTGGGGTGCGAAAGAGGGAACTTTCATCACACCATATAACGAACCGATGCGGGTAATGCTGGACAAACTCCATGGTGTTTCCACAGAGGTAAAAGAATCCAAACTGGATTTTGACAGAAGGATTTCTGCTTCCGTACATTCCCATACCCACTAGGAGGTACGTCTATGACAGAAGGAACAGCGAAATTTTTTCTGCTACAGGTAAATGATGCACTGTTTCCGATTGGTGGATATTCCCACTCCTACGGGCTGGAAACTTATATCCAGAAGGGAATTGTTCATGATGAGGACAGTGCAGAAGAATTTATCCACAAGCGGCTCGAATATAATTTTTTGTATAATGAATTTCTGGCAGTGAGACTTGGCTGGGAGTACGCGGTCAGTGGAGATCTGACGGCAATCTCCCGTCTGGAAGAGATCATGGAAGCCGGAAAAATCCCGCGCGAAACAAGAGAAGCAAGCCGGAAACTGGGTTCACGTTTTATCAAAACTCTGTCGGCGCTTGAGATTCCACGCGAGAACCGTGTTTTTGAGGAATACAGAGAGGCACGGAAAGGAAAAAGCGTGCATCATGCAGTGGCATACGGTGTTTTCTGCGGGGCGGCAGGGATCACCAGAGAAGAGGCACTGGAACATTTTCTGTATGCGCAGACCTCTGCAATGGTCACAAACTGTGTAAAAACGATTCCGTTAAGCCAGTCTTCCGGGCAGAAACTTTTGAGTGGGTGCTACCCGCTTCTCCAGAAACTGACCAGGGAAGTGAAAGAGCTCGGGGAAGAATGGCTCGGACTTTCCGGCCCGGGATTTGACCTTCGGTGTATGCAGCATGAAGGACTGTATTCGAGGATTTACATGTCCTGATACCAGGGAGAAAAGTTCAAAAAGCCGTTCGTGCTTGCACGATAAGGATTTTGAATGATTATGAGAAAATAATGAGAGGATGAGGAACAATGTCATACGTAAAAATTGGCGTGGCAGGACCGGTTGGTTCCGGCAAGACTGCCCTGATCGAATGTCTTACAAGACAGATGGCTTCTGAATACAGCATTGGTGTTATCACCAATGATATCTATACAAAGGAAGATGCAGAATTCCTGAGCAAAAACTCTGTTCTTCCACGCGAGCGGATCACAGGCGTAGAGACCGGCGGCTGCCCGCACACCGCAATCCGTGAAGACGCTTCCATGAACCTGGAAGCAGTAGAAGAGATGATGGAAAAATTCCCTGATATTCAGCTTCTGTTCATCGAGAGCGGCGGTGACAACCTTTCCGCAACTTTCAGCCCGGAACTCGTAGATGCGACGATCTTCGTCATTGATGTGGCAGAGGGCGACAAGATCCCGCGAAAAGGCGGACCTGGAATCACCAAGTCAGATCTTCTCGTCATCAACAAGATCGACCTGGCTCCGTATGTCGGTGCGGACCTTTCTGTTATGGAAAGAGACTCAAAGAAAATGCGCGGCGAGAGACCGTTCCTTTTTACAAATATCCGCGGACTGGACGGCACAGATGCCGTGATCGACTGGATCAAGAAAAATGTACTTCTGGAAGGATGTTAAAGCGTGACGACAGAAAATAAATTTGGAAAGACATCGGAGGTAAGACTGGAAACAGAACTGAGAGATGGAAAAGCCGTGCTGAGTGATGTGTTTTTTACAGCGCCTTTCAAGGTGATGCTTCCATTTTATCTTCGGGAAGATTTTATGCAGGTGATGGTGCTTTCTGCATCGGCTGGCATCATGGAAGGGGATGTGCAGAAATTTGACATCCATGTAAATCCGGGAACCAGCCTGGAATATTTGTCACAGGCATATGAGAAGATCCACAAAATGAAAGAGGGCATGGCGCGGCGGGAGACCAGGATCGTCGTGGAGCCGGATGCGTACCTCAAATATGCACCGCTTCCAACCATCCCGTTCAAAGATTCTGCCTTTGAGAATCATCTGGAGATCGAGCTGAAAGAAAAAACTTCCCGGCTTCTGTTCCAGGAGATCCTTTCCTGTGGAAGAGCTGCCTGCGGCGAGGCGTTTGCCTATCGTTTTTACCATAACCATGTGGCAGTCAGAGAAGAGGGGAATCTCATTTATCTTGACAATACCCGGTATGACCCGAAGCTCTTTGAAATGAGCGGAACCGGGATGTACGAAGGATTTACACATCTTCTGAATCTGGTGTTTTTTAACATTGAGAAATCAGAATCCTGGATGAGTGAAGTGAGAGAACTCCTCGATGAAACACCGGAGATTGAAGGCGGTGTGACAAGGATCGCAAGCGGCGATGCGGCTGTGCGTATCCTTGGAAGAGGCTCAGAGCCCCTTCTTAAGATATCAGAAAAGATCCAGAGCATGGATTGAAAACTATATTTATATTCAAAAAAGCAACTGTTTTGGAGCAGATCCGGAGCAGTTGTTTTTTTGTGCATTTTAAATCCGATAGAAAAAACAAAATGTTGTTTTGTGTGGATTCCTTTTTGCAAAATAGTTGTTTTTTGCTGACTTGAAGGAAAATCGCCTTGACATTATGTATACAAAATAGTACAATTAGTAATATTAGATAGAGAGTATTTGGCACTAATATACATAGTGAAAGTGAGGAGCTATTAATGGCAGATGAACATAGAGATCAGATCAGAATCGTGCAGGAGACTGTAGCAGGTAAGGAGATTACCTTTGCACATGTAATGGGCGGTCCGGCTCCGATCATATATCAGAAACTCGGACTGAACCCGCAGGTGGACTACCGTTCATCCGCGATCGGGATCATGAACATGACTCCGTCAGAATCTGCAGTCATCGCATCCGATATCGCAGTCAAGAGCGGCAATGTCTATCTTGGATTTGCAGACCGTTTTACAGGAACCATGATCATTACAGGAGAGATTTCAGACGTTATGTCCGCGATGACAGAGGTTGTCGATTATTTCCGTGACACTCTGGGATACGTAGTCTGCAAGATCACCAAGAGATAGGACGTAGGACATGGAAGAACGAATAACGAGAGAAGAACTTCTCGAGAAGCTGTTTAATGATGATTATGAGCATCTGAAGGGAAAGAAACTCCGTATGACACGTGTACGGGTTCCTGGTAAATCCATCGATTTTGCCCATGTTTTTACACCTTCAGATCCATCGGTGTATCAGAATCTGGCACTTCATATTGGTGTACATGAGGGCGAGGATCATACAGGAGAGTCCATTGGCATCATCCGTATCACACCATGGGAGGCAATCGTAGTTGCGACAGATGTTGCAGTCAAGGCTGCTGATGTTGAGGTTGGTTTTATGGACAGGTTCAGCGGTGCGCTGATCATACTCGGCGGTTTATCACAGGTGCTGACTGCGATCGAGGAAGTCGTCAGATTTTTCCGCGATGAGCTGAACTTTAATGTATGTGAGATTCACAAAAGCTGAAACAGGACAGGATAAATAATGAAGAAAGTTTTTTTGATGGGGCGAAGTGAGGCAGGTAAGACTTCCCTGACCCAGGCTTTGAAGGGTGAGGAACTTCACTATCACAAGACCCAGTATACAAATTCAAATGAAGATACGATCGATTCCCCGGGAGAATACGCAGAATCCAAGCATTTCAGCGTCGGCCTGGCATGTTTTTCCTTCGAGGCAGACGTGATCGCGATTGTGCAGGCAGCAAACGAGCCGTTTAACCTGTTCAGCGACGGAAGCAGGAACTTTCTCCTTCGTCCGCTAATCGGCATTATCACGAAAGTAGACTCCCCCTATGCGAACCTTCCAATGGTCCGCCAGTGGATGGAGAATATGGGCTGCGAGCGGATCTTCGAGGTCAACAACGTAACGAGAGAAGGAATCTCAGAACTGATGGATTACCTCAAGGACGACCTTCCGAAACTCACCTTGGAGCAGGCAAAGTTCAAGCAGAGCCTTGGCCTGAACGAATGGCAGCCACTTCCGGAGGGCGTGGAGTATCCGGAGAGCATTCGGTGATAAATGCGAGAGTCGTATATATAATTAAAAAGATAAATTACTTATGAAGAAACTGATCGACGCAATGGAACATCCGGAAAAAGAAGAATATCAGAACTTTACCATCCGTGTTTCCGGATACGCTGTTAAGTTCATTTCCCTGACAAAGAAACAGCAGCTTGACGTTATCGCACGTACCTGCCATAAGAGACTGTAATAAGGGACTGATATTGTTATGGCATTTGGATTTGGACCGCAGGAAATGCTGGACAGAGCACAGGTGCCTGACAAATGGCAGCTTACGCCACTCAGGAATTTCAAATCTCCCCGGATCCGGGCGAGGATGTGGCGTACTGCTCTGGCAGTATTGATCACCGCCGTAGTTTATGAATACCTCCTAAGCAAAAGAAATCCGTGTTTTGCACTGATCGGTGCAGTTTACGCGGTTGGAAGCCAGTTTGAAGAAGGCTTCCACAACGGAATCAACCGGGTGATTGGCACTCTGGTTGGCGGTCTTCTGGTGATTCCTTTTTATGAATTGTATACCAGTCAGCCCTTTGGGATCCCTGATTGGATATGGCTTGTTTCCGGTTTGTGTCTTGTGATCTGGTGTAATTTTGCACTGGGTGCAGACTCAGCGATTCAGCCTGGAAGTGTTATTTACTTTGTCGTGATCTACACAGTTGGTACGGAGCGGGTACTCCCATACACAATCGCCCGCATCCTTGATACAGGAGGAGGTGTGCTGATCGCACTTCTTTTGTATGTGCTGTTTCCCTCAAAGCACGACAGAGAAAAAGGTGTTTCTTTACTGACCTTCTGGGCTGAAACAAAAGATGCCTTTAAATCTTACATAAACAAAAACCGCACATCCCGAAAAAAAGAGCGTGAAAATTTCGGAGCGGAAGATGAAAATTTCTCCACTATAATCTCTAAAATAAAAGATAAACGAAAGTAACACCAAAAAGAGCATTTGACTGTCCCGGACAGCAGGTGCTCTTTTGACGTAGAAAAGCCTGGAACGGGTCGGTATGACCCATTCCAGGCTTTCACTGAATATGTGTGCAACATTAAGATATCACAGTTGATTCTTGCATGCAGTAGCACATATTATAGAAACATTGCACATTTTTTATTTCATTATAAAAATCACATACCATCTTTCAGTACATCATAATCTCTCAATACTTTCTCGATCACGGTTCCCTTGATGAAATGAAGTACTGGTTTCAGGATAAGGTTTGCACCCGGGATGTCAATCTCCAGCGGGGATTTGCCGTCCATCAGCTTCACGCTGCTGCTTAAGAGTTCACGGATATCGTAAACACTTCCCCATACTTCCGGTACGCCACGGTCAACGCCGAGGAGTCCGTAAACAGCTTCCATAGCGGTTCTGACAGAGTATTCTGTGGTGAATACGGTATCACGCGGAGTATCTGCGAACTGGCCGAGGAATGCGAAGTTTATACAGCCATCCGGGATAACGTCCGGGCGGTCGCCTTTGGTTCTCGGCATGAAGAATGCGGTGATATATGGCATCATGGTCGGTACACATACCGCACTGTTTTCTGCGAGGTCTTCGATCTGGTCTTCCGGAACACCAAGATGGTACAGCCATTCTTCGGTGATCTCTTTACCGGTACAGTCTTTCATCGGTTTCTTGACATAGTCGCCAGGTACGTCTGTAAACAGACCGTAAACCCATACGCAGACCTTATCTTTGTCCTGATCCTTGAACTGTCCCTGACGGTTGATAGTCCAGCTTAAAAGCCACTTGGAATCCTGGCAGCTTACGATACCGCCTGTAACAACCTTGCCGGTACGTGGATCACGTTTGCAGATGTCCGTGATATAAGGAATGATCTTGTCATCCAGAGTTGTGACAGTTGCAGATTCCCAGTTGGTCTTGCTGATATCGGAGCAGAATTTTTCTGGATGTCCGAAAGATGGATCCTGCGCTGCGATATTTTTCCAGAGGGACCAGCAGCCGCTTGTACGAACTTCCGCGTCGCCGTTCGGTGCATGGTTCTGATCACCATAGATCGTACCTTCTGTACAGCTTCCGTTTGTGACGAATACGAGGTCGTTTTCAGTAAGGACGATGCCTTTTTCTACGCCATTTACCTTGCATTCGATCGCAGATGCGATCTTCTTGTCATCCTTGAATTCAAAGATCACGTTGGTAACTTCTGTGTTGAACTGGAAGTCAACACCTGCTTCCTCCAGATATTTCTGCATTGGAAGGATCAGGGATTCGTACTGGTTGTATTTGGTGAATTTCAGGGCACTGAAATCCGGAAGTCCTGCAATGTGGTGGATGAAACGCTGGAAGTAAAGCTTCATCTCCAGGGCACTGTGCCAGTTTTCGAATGCGAACATGGTTCTCCAGTACAGCCAGAAGGTGGAATTAAATACTTCATCGTCGAAAACATCCTCGATGGTCTTATCGTAGAGGTCTTCGTCCTTTGTCATGAAGAGTTTCATGATCTCCATGCAGCCCTTCTGGCTGAGGTTGAATTTGCCGTCTGTATGAGCATCTTCGCCACGGTTTACAGTTGCACGGCAGAGAGAGTAGTTCGGATCATGTTTGTTCAGCCAGTAATATTCGTCCAGAACAGAAACACCAGGTGTTTCAATGGAAGGAATGCTGCGGAACAGATCCCAGAGGCATTCGAAGTGGTTTTCCATTTCACGACCGCCTCTCATGATGTAGCCGCGTGTCGGATCAAAGATACCATCGCAGGCACCACCGGCAATGTCCATGGCTTCGAGGATATGGATGTGGGAACCAGGCATCTGTGCGTCACGAACAAGGAAGCAGGCAGCAGCGAGAGATGCCAGACCACTTCCAACGATGTAAGCGTGTTTGTCATCTACGCCTTCCGGTTTCTCCGGGCGGGCGAATGCTTCGTAGTTACCATTTGTATAGTAGATGCCTTTGCTGTTCTTTTCGTATTTGCCGCGTTCTGTATTGCGGTAGTCAGATCTGGCAGCTTCGGCTTTCTTTGCTTTTGTAGCTTTGATCTCTTTATTTTCCTGAGAGTTTTTTGCGAGCATTGCGGCTGCTCCGGCTCCTGCTGCAAGTGCGATACCAAGTTTTAATCCTTTTTTAGACATATAAAAAACCACCTTTCATTTGTTTATGATGATGTGTATTTCTCTGCTTCTGTCTCCTATAGTATTGCCATTTTGCAGGTTTTTCAATTTACAAAAGAGGCGAAATGAGTAAAATCTTATCACTTTGTCGATTTTGTAAAGTTTTTGATGGAATTTGAGATATTTCCATGAAGGGTGGTGCACATATTCTGGCAGATAGAAGCGTAGTCGGATTTCATTCCCTGGCAGATCCAGTCGAGCATGATGCCGACAAAACTGTACTTATAGAAATCAGCGATAAAATTTTTCTGCGCCTGAGTGATGGATGTCCCGATGGACTGTTCCTCGACAACACCCATGATCAGATCGTGGGTCAGGCGGAAGAGGAAGTTTTCAATCTGTTCACGGTGCAGGGAACTGTAGGCATTCATAATGAAAGCTTTGTTTTCGTAGACTGCCTCAAAAATCTGCAGAAGTCCTTCCTGCCAGTCGCCCGATGTCTTTTTACCCTGGAGTGCACGTGTGGATTCTTCGAGGCAGACCCATTCCACCAGGTCATAGATATCCTTGAAATGATAATAAAAAGTCATTCTGCTGATCCCGCAGTCAGTGGTGAGGTCGTTGATCGTGATCTTTGTCAGAGGCTTTTTGAGAAGAAGACGCTTGAGCGATTCTTCCAGAGCCCGTTTGGTCATGTTGGACAAAAGCTGTTCCTCCGTTTTCCTTTTCTTCTTATTATATCCGTAAATCAGGGGCACTACAAGCACGATGAGAGGAAACATTTTTTTATTGGAAAAAAATATCGAAAAACTGGGAAAAAACTGTTGACATATGGAAGGGGTTATAGTAGAATTACCCAATGTGACGTAGTGCGATGACTCCTGAGCCAAAGCCCCGGCGAAGGTGTTTTTATCAGCGGTTTCGGACATTTCCGCAGTATATGTTATTTGCACTGATCACCAGGAATTATATATGATATCACGACAATTCGTGATTAAACAAACTATCGTTGATAAATAACAGGAGGTAAAACCATGCAGACTTATATGGCTAATCCAGATAAAATCGAAAGAAAATGGTATGTAGTTGACGCTGAAGGCTGTACACTGGGCCGTCTGGCATCTGGTGTTGCTAGCGTATTAAGAGGAAAGAACAAACCACAGTTCACACCACACGTTGATACAGGTGATTACGTTATCATCGTTAACGCTGACAAAGTTAAAGTAACTGGTAAGAAAATGGACCAGAAGATCTACTATCATCACTCCGACTATGTTGGTGGAATGAAAGAAACCACATTAAAAGAAATGATGGCTAAGAAACCGGAGAAGGTTATCGAGCTGGCAGTTAAAGGTATGCTTCCAAAAGGACCTCTGGGAAGAACCATGTACAAGAAACTTTTCGTTTATGCCGGACCAGAGCACAAACATGAAGCTCAGAAACCGGAAACCTTAACATTTTAATAGGAGGTAGGAGACATTGGCTAGCGCAAAATTCTACGGAACAGGAAGAAGAAAGAAATCAATCGCAAGAGTTTACCTTACACCTGGTACAGGCAAAATCACAATCAATAAAAGAGACATCGACGAATACTTCGGATTAGAGACTCTGAAAGTTATCGTTCGTCAGCCACTGGCTGCAACAGAAACAGAAGGCAAATTTGACGTTCTCGTTAACGTTAAAGGTGGCGGATACACAGGACAGGCTGGTGCCATCAGACATGGTGTTGCAAGAGCCCTTCTTGAGGCAGACGCAGAATACAGACCAGTTCTCAAAGCTGCTGGATTCCTTACACGTGACCCACGTATGAAAGAACGTAAGAAATACGGTCTCAAAGCAGCTCGTAGAGCACCGCAGTTCTCTAAACGTTAATTTCAGTTCAGCAAGAGATAATCTTCGGAACTCGGATTTACGTTCAAATCCTTGTTTTACAAGGGTTTGTGGAGTTGTCAGATGTGGTGAAAAGCGGTGGAATTTACTCAGTTCGCAACGCATTTGCAACACGTTTGCAACAAAAATATCTAAAAAATATAGGACACTTTTCGGTGATAGACACTGGAGAGTGTCCTTTTTGTTATGCAGATTTTGTATCGGCAGTTACGCTGTCCTCATTTTCTAAGGTTTTGTTGATTGCGTCTACAAGAACCTGCATATCTAAGTGAGTATAAACTTTTTCTGTCAAAGTCATAGCACCGGAGTGCCCCACAATTTTCTTGATTGTTGTATCCTGAACACCAGCTTCCGATAACATGGAAATACACGTATGCCGGGTACAATGTGGTGTACGGTCAATTCCAATCTGTTCCACAAGAGGAGTCCAATAGCTGTCATAGTAATTGCGATAAAGAAATCTTTTGCCATCCTCTGTATGAAGAAGATATTCGCAATCAGGACAAGAATTATACCAGTCTTTATAGTAAGGCAGGAGCTTATCAGCAATCGGAACTTTTCGGATTCCGTTTTCTGTTTTGCTGTCAATTACATCAAAATACTGTTCTTCCAAATGCACATTTTCTTTCTTCAAATCAAGAAATTCGGAGATACGTGTGCCATTATAGAGCAGCATGAGGATGATCTGATAGTATTTGTCCTCTTTCATTGTCCAGACTTTTGCAACTTCTTCTTTCGTGAATTTTGTACGTGTATGCTTGTTTGGATTGCGGTCTTTGTACTGGGCGATTTCAACAAAAGTAGAATAATCTTTGTTGCAGATGTCATTCTTCAATGCAAATTCATATAACTGGTTGAACAGGATTTTGATTTTCTTCAATGTGGGAAAATTCTTTCCGCAGGTGTCAATAACCTGTTGTAAGTCTGCCAGTTTTAAATCTTTAAAAACTCGGTTGTAAAGAATGCCACATGTTTTGTAAGATGCCTTATATCCTTTGATATTGCTTTCGGATACCGTAGGAAATTTTTTCTTAGACCATTCCTCATACACTTCATCAAAAGTCATTTTGGCTGCCTTGGTATCATAAGGATTCCGATTATAATCAGCCAACATTTGCAATCCCTCTGTTTTTGTGGCGGCATATCCAATAATAATATATTCATTTACTTTCTTTTCTTTGACTGGATCAATGCGATAGCCTGTGGTTTTACGAACCATCCAAGGTTTTCTTCTTTTTCCAGATAGTTTTACTACACTTCCGTAGCCGTTCGGTAATTTCATATTCTAAAAATCCTCCTTAAAAATTAGGACTCTTTTTTACCGTACCGTTCGTTCATGATTTTTTGAAATCTTCGTATTCGTTCTTCGTTTGAGATCTCTTCTGTTTCTTTTTCAGTCAGTTTTGCATTTGCGTAATATGCAAGTGTTTTATCCTGCCACTTCTGATAAGATTCAAGACTTGTCTGATAGTCCTTGACTTCGTTTCTTTTATCCTCAAATTCTTCCAAGAATAGACAGAGATCCTGATTTAACTCCGTAGAAACATCTTTGCCATTAAAAGTAATAGCACATTCCCATCCATCATAATGTGGCGGGCGTTTGACTTCGATATTGAAGCAAAGTTCCTTTATCTTATCTAACTGAAATAAGAAATTCATAATATCAGAAAGATTTTCTAAAGGTTTTCTCTCGGCATCATACCCTATAAGATATGTGGATTCGCAGTCTAAAACTTTTGCGATTTCATTGAGCATAGCGATGGAAACTTCGATTTCTCCGCTTTCATATTTTTGGATTGTACGAAGCGATTTTCCCAACAAATTTGCAAGCTCTGTTTGGTTGATACCTTTTTCTTTTCGAGCAGTACGGATTCTAAGTCCGATTTGATTGTTATGTAACTTCTCATTACTCATCATTATTCACCTCACGCTTATCATATCATAGAAAAATGCGAATTACAAGTACATATTTATATAAAATAGTATTGACATGTGCAGAATAAGTGCATATAATAAAAATACGCATTAAAAGTGCATATTAAAAAAGAAAGGAGAAATAAAATGAAGATAAACGTATTTAGAATGCAGATTTTGATGGGAGAAAGAGGATTAACAATTAAGAAATTGGCAGAGTTAAGTGGAGTGTCAAGGCAGACGATTTCCTGCATTATATCAGGAAAGAGCTGTACACCGCAGGTGGCATATAAAATTGCTACAGCTTTAGATCAAGAACTTAGTCAGATTGTAAAGGAGGATGTGGAAAATGGATAAAAGATTATATGTAGAATTGCCGCCATTTACGGGAAGAAATGTGCCAATTACGGAAATCGCAAAAGCAATCGGAAAAGATGCTCATTACGTTCGTATCGGAATACAGCAGGGAATTTTGAAATTTGGAGTGGCAATGAAGATGGGCGATTCCAATGAATTCAGTTATTACTGTTCTGATCGTAAAGTATGGGAGGAAACTGGATATTTCAATGGAGAGGCAAAAAAGCAGGGAAAAGAAAAAGCCCTTGCGTAACACAAGGACAACTTCTCAGAGCTTTTGATAACTCTATCTCGCAAATTCAGTATATCAAAGGCTCTGAGAGAATACAACGAAAATTTTAAAGGAGTCGAATTGAATATTTTTCAAGTAGTAAAAGAAAACGTAACTGCAAGGCAGGCAGCCGAGCAGTATGGGTTGAAAGTCAATAAAAACGGGATGGTCTGTTGCCCCTTTCATGATGATAGGCATCCCAGTATGAAAGTAGACAAAGGCTTTTGCTGTTTTGCTTGTGGTGCGAAAGGGGATGTGATCACATTTGTGGCGGATTTCTTTCACCTTGCACCATTGGAAGCAGCAAAGAAACTGGCAGAAGATTTTCAGATACCTATTTTTACAGATAACGCAAAGAAAAGGAATGCCAGTAAGAAAAAAGAAAAACCGAAAAGAACATTGTACCAGACCGAAAAGAAATTTGAAGAATGGGAACGGGAAAGTATCCGCATTTTATCGGATTATCTTCATTTGCTGGAAGAATGGAAAATAAGATATGCACCAAAAACACCAGAGGAAGAATGGAAAGCAGAATTTATAGAAGCCTGTCAGCAGATAGAAAAGATAAATTACTATCTGGGTTTACTGGTGTTTGGAGAGTTACAGGACAGAATTGAATTTTTATTGGATAGTGGGAAGGATGTGAAAAGAATTGAAGAACGAATGGAAGAATATAGACGAAACAACAAGGAACAGACTGGAAGAAGCATTGGATCAGAGGGAAATGAACTCCGAGCCGTACTCTCAGGAATGGTTTGAGGATGGGCAGATTGATGAAGTAGCATTTTGTGAAAATTTCCTGCAAAGAATGCCATTGAAGTGTATCAACGGTATCTTTTTCAGTTATGATGGAATGCTGCCAGACAGTGAAGTAGAAAAAGAAATTTATAGAATGGTAAAACCGGTTCTTACGAAAGGAATTTCCAAGAAAGTAAAACAGCTTTTGGAGGTTCTAAAACTGGAAGCCTATTCAGAGGAACTTCCGGTGCAAATGGATCGCATCCATGTGAATAATGGAACTTATTTTTTGAATGGAGATTTTACAGAAAATAAGGAGTTTTGCCTGAACCGCTTGCCTGTAAATTATGAAATGAAAGAAACAAAGCCGGAACGGTGGATGAAATTCCTTTCAGAACTGCTGGAGGAAGATGATATTCCTACCTTGCAGGAATATATGGGATATTGTTTAATTCCATCCAACAAGGCACAGAAGTTATTGATTATCTTAGGAAAAGGCGGGGAGGGAAAATCCCGTATTGGTCTGGTCATGAGAAAAATTCTCGGAACGAATATGAATGTAAGCAATATTCAAAAGGTAGAGCATAACCGTTTTGCAAGGGCAGATTTGGAATACCGACTTTTGATGGTGGATGATGATATGAAACTGGAAGCATTGAAAGACACCAACTACATTAAAACCATAGTCACTTTGGAGGATAAGATGGATTTGGAAAGGAAGTCAAAGCAGAGCGTACAGGGGAATTTATATGTCAGGTTTCTTTGCTTTGGAAACGGAAGTCTGAGTGCTTTACATGACCGTTCCTATGGATTTTACCGCAGACAGATTATCCTTACGGTCAAAGATGTGCCGCCGGACAGAGTAGATGATCCCTATCTGATTGAGAAACTGCAAAGAGAAGCAGACGATATTTTCCTTTGGTGTCTGGAGGGATTGAAACGATTACTGAAAAATAAATACCGTTTTACCATCAGCGAACGTGCAAAGAAAAATCTACACGAAGCTATGGAATCTGGGAATAACATTATCGCTTTTATGCAGTCATCCGGGTATATCCGACTGGAAGAAAATACAACGGCAACTTCTAAAATTTTATATCAGGCATACTGCCGCTGGTGTGAAGACAATACGGAAAAACCTATGAGTGCAAAAAGTTTTTCGGGGTACTTAAAAGAAAATGAAAAGAAGTATCACATTCATTATTCTACGAATATTCCCTCAGACAATGGGAAAAATGCCAGAGGCTTTCAAGGAATCCATACGCAGATACGCATAGACAACTATCGTTGATACGGATGAAAAGCAGATAAAAAAGAATTTTCCAAAGAAGCGTATATGCGTATATCATCAGGGAAATCAAGGGATTACAGGTTTCTGAAAAGTATGGAAAATACGTTTATACGCTTATACGTGTAATTCTTGAATTTATTTTATTTTTTAGCAGAAGGGAGTGTTGGAGATGTTAAACCAGCCCGGATACGGGCAGATCAAAAGGGCGGATACGCCCATAAATGGAATCGCAAGTCTGAGTAATAATCAGATTATGTAATACAAAAACAGCCCTCGGCGATTGAGAGCGAAATACACCCATCGCACAAAACTAAAGTTTTATGCTCTGTGTATTTCGCCCTGCCGGGAGCAAACCGCCGACAGGCGGATAGGTTCGTACACAGGTGCCTATGCACCTACTCACAATAAAGTCGGCGAGAGCTGGGGAAGGAGGATGCTTATAGGCAGACATTCATTTATCAGACAAAGCAAGCTGTCCAATGTGGCAGGAAGGATTGATTATATCTCCAATCCGAAACGACAGGAATATCTCTATGCGACCTATCAGACAGAAGGGGCAACACCGGAGTTTTGGAAAAATCTCGCAAGAGAAAATCAGTTGGATTTTAAGGCGAGTGGTTCAGCAGGGAAATGTATTGAAGGGCGTGAATTTATCATTGCACTTCCCGAAAGTTTTGTTCAGTACAGGGCAGATGATGTGGTAAGGCTTTTTACGGAGAGTTTTCATAAAAGATATGGTGTGGAGTGCAGTGCTGCCCTTCATCACAACAAGGCAAAGACGAATTATCATATTCATCTGGTATTCAGTGAACGAAAAATGTTAGAACAACCCGAAGTAAAGATTGCTACCCGAAATATGTTTTATGATGAGCAGGGGAAGCATAGACGCACAAAGAAAGAGGTTTTAGACGAGCAGGGCAATCTTCGGGCGGGATGCAGTATTATCCCCAAAGGGGAAGTTTATGAAAGCCATATCTTCACGAAAAAGGATGAATGGTTTAAGAATAAAGCCTTTACCAAAGAAGTCAAGGAACTGTTTACCGATACGATCAACCGATATGTAAAAGAGGAATCAGAAAAACTATCCGTATTCCAACAGGGCGGCGTATATCTGGCAACCAAGAAAATAGGAAAGAACAATCCGAAAGCAGAGGAGATAAAGGCAGACAATGCGGCAAGGCAGGAATGGAATCGGACAGTTGATGTGGCATTAGTCGAGGGCGTTCCCGAAGAAGATATTTTGAAGATCAAGCAGGAAAAAATCGCAGACAAAACGCTGCAATCTATCAGGACACACGGTTGGCTGCCGGATATGTTCCGTCAGATTATCCGAGGTGCGAAGGACTTTTTGCAGGAAGTAATTTTCAAATTTAAACTACCGCCTAAACCTGTACCAAAGATTGATTTGCAGGAATGGAAAGATATGCAGAAGCTCATGTATGAATTGCAGAGACAGTCCATGGAGATAAAACGCACACAGCAGGATATTTCTTCTTTGAAAAAGCAACTGTCACAGTTACGAGGACTATTTAAAGGCAAAGAGCGAAAATCTTTGGAGGGGAAAATTGAACTGTTAGAGGATTTGGAGAAACGTCTGCACAAGAGTTTGGAACAGATAGTAAAGCGGGAAGGCTATCCCAATGTGCAAGCCTTTCAGAAGGTTTATAATAAGGCAGAAGAATTGATTATAGAATACAACGAAGAACTAAGGGCATGGAAAAATCAGACGGAACAGAAGAAAGAGAAAACGTTAGAACAGCCGAAAAAAGCGAGTGTACTGGAAAAGCTGCACCGCTATCAGCAGGAAGGCAGACAGCAGCCGAAACGGTCAGTCAAGAAAAAATCTATGGATAGAGAACGATAAGAAAGGTGGAAACGATTATGAAGAAAACAATATTTGAAGAAATAGGCGGCACTTATATCAGACATGGGGATTATCTTATCCCCTGTCTTACCTTGCCGGAGGAAAAACAGAGGTTTGTAGGCGTATGGGGACAAAGACATTTACGCTATCTGAAAGAATATCGCAGGAGTGTATATTTGAATTTACTTACAAGTGGAAAACTGAATGATTATTTGGCTGATATAGAAGAACAGGCACAGGAACGCTTTGAAAGGGTTGTAGAGCAGATGAAACAGGCACATGGGATCACGGAACAGTTAAAGGCAGAAAATCAGATGGAATGGGTAGCGAGAATGAACAATATACAATCGTGTGCAAGGGAGATTGTGGATAAAGAAATGATTTATCAATAAGGAAAGTGATATGGTGGAAAGCAAGTCTGAAAATGGCTTGCTTTTTGGCTTTACAATGTAGGTAGTTGATGTATATAATTACGATAAAGAGATAAATTTGAATTTGTAGGAGAGAATACGATATGAATTTAACATACAAGAGAGCAACGCTTGAAGATATAGATATATTGACAGAAACAAGAATAGAGGTATTAAGAGCAGCTAATAAACTTTCTGCTGATACTGATATGAGTGAAGTTGAAAGACAATCTTATAATTATTATCAAAAAGCTCTTTGTGACAGATCTCATATTGCATATTTGGTTTTTGATGAAAATCGTTTTGTAGGGGCTGGTGGTGTTAGTTTTTTTCAAGTAATGCCGACTTACCACAATCCAAGTGGAAACAAGGCTTATATCATGAATATGTATACTAATCCTGAATATAGAAGACTGGGAATTGCTTATAAAACATTAGATATGCTGATTAGAGATACTAAAAGCAAGGGCATTACAGCTATTTCATTAGAAGCAACTGATATGGGGCGACCATTGTATGAAAAGTATGGATTTGTAAAAATGAATGATGAAATGGAATTACCAGAGAGATAAATTCCAGGTTTGGAGAATTGAAAAAACGGAATTTACCTATTAAGACATATAAACTCTTGACAATAAAGCTCCTATATAGTATGTTTTTAATAAACTACTATATAGGAGCTTTTGTATGGAAATGAATGGAGGATTTCTTGTCACCAAAATAAAACAGCTTGGAGACCGGATTTTCGAGAAGATTCTCAGCGAAAAGAATATTGATGCGTTTAATGGAGCCCAGGGACGTATTCTTTATGTGCTGTGGCAGGAGGATGGTATCTCAATCAGGTCACTCTCGACTAAATGCGGATTAGCGATAACATCTCTTACTACGATGCTGGAAAGAATGGAAAATCAAGGGCTGATAAGCCGTGTTCAGTCTAAAACGGACAAAAGGAAAACACTCCTGTTTCTGACTGAGAAAGCACATGCCTTAAAGGGCGAGTACGATTCTGTATCTGATGAGATGGGCAGTATTTA
>NZ_JBBMEI010000051.1:0-23551 GCF_040096655.1 Blautia intestinihominis
GAACTGGTTATCCACAAAACAAAAAAATAAATTTCATCACTTTTTACAATGGACTATGCATACCCTTGAACAGTAACACCTTATCTGTAGATATATTCCTCTTAAGCAGTGGGCTTTCGATGATTCCCATTCTCCAAAGTACCAGAAGTTTAAGATTGATGAACTTCCCAAAGTCATATCCTATCAGCAGGACTGGAACTGGAAAGACCTTATCTCTTACTACCAGCAACGCTACCACAAGACCATTCGCCCTATATTTCGTCGAGTTGAGTGCGATATACCCAAACACTGCACTTGCCCTGCCTGTGATGTGCCTGTGGACTATCTGATGTGGAACGATGGCAGGAAGAAAAGTCAGGTTCTATGCAAGGTCTGCCAAACGCTTTTTTCTCCAACCAAAGATAATCGTTTTTCCAAAAACACCGTCTTGAGATGTCCTCATTGCAACCACAGCCTGGTGCATAAGAAAGACCGTAAACACTTTATCATCCACAAATGTGTGAATCCCAAATGCCCTTACTATCTCCACAACTTGAAGAAAGTGGATAAGAAACATCTGGACGAAGACTATGGCAAAAACAAATACAAACTCCACTATATCTACCATGAATTTACGATAGATTTCTTTAAACTGGACTTAAACTCCCTGACGAAGAACGCTTCTTCCCTAAAATTCACCAAGTTTGATTCCAACACCATGTCCTTATGCCTAACTCTTCACGTAAATCTTGGTCTATCGTAAGCGTCCAATAAGAGGGTGTATCGAAATTTCTGGCTGTTGCATGTAAACTATTGATTAGAGTTTTGGGAGTTGACTCTAAAAACTCTAAATCTAATCTAAGGAGCAGGCTTATGGATCTTTCTTCTTTGACTCCAGACAAACAGGTGAAACTTCAATACTGGCTGGATGTAATACGGCAATGCAGGGCCTCAGGACTGACAAATCAGATCTGGTGTGAACAACACGATATCTCTTTGAAAAGTTATTATTACTGGCTTTCCAAAATTCGAAAGCTTGCCCTGGAAGAACTGCCCCGCAAGAAAAACGGCATCCACATGTGTACAGACCAACAGTCAACTGCTTTAACGGAATCCCCGGCTGAGTTTGCGGAGCTTTCACTTCCGGACAGAAACATTTCCCGTTCCACTCCTGCAGCCATACTTCATATCGGATCCATAACAGTGGAACTTTATGAAGGCACATCTGCCCAGATGCTGGAAAACATTCTGAAAGCCGTGCAGTCATGTTAGGAGATCTTTCCCATGTGGAGAAAATCTATATCCGATGCGGCTACACCGATATGAGGAAGCAGCTCAATGGCTTGCTGGATATCATCCAGTACAACTTCAAACTGGATCCTTACAGCAATTCCTTATTCCTGTTCTGTGGAAAGAGGGCTGACCGGATCAAAGCAGTCCATTACGAGGGAGACGGTTTCTGCCTTTTATACAAACGGTACGAAAACGGACGTCTCCAATGGCCGCGGACCGGCGAAGAAGCAAAACAGATTTCTGATCAGCAGCTGCGCTGGCTTCTGGAAGGTTTGAACCCGGAGCAGCCAAGGGCGGTTCAGAAATGGCTCCCGCATAAGTCTGAAAATACTGAAAATCCTTAGAAATACTGGGAAATCTGACGATTCTATGTTATAATAATCCTATCGAAACGAAAGGGTTTTCAGGTTATGTCAGCTACGGAACAGGAGTATAAAAATCATATCAAAGAACTGGAACAGCAGGTCCGGCTCCTGAAAGAGCAGGTTGATTTCCTGACCCGTAAACTTTATGGAACAAAATCTGAGAAGACATCTACTCTCGAAATCGAGGGGCAGATGTCTCTTTTTAATGAAATCGAAACCTGTGCGGATCCTGATGCACACGAACCGGAGCTTGTTGAGATAGAGAAGCACCTACGTAAAAGGAAGTACACCGGTCAGCGGGAAGAACTGGTAAAAAATCTCCCTCACAGCAAAGTACTCCATACCATAGATGAAAGGGAACAGATATGCGATAACTGCGGGAGTACGATGGTGAAAGTAGGGGAAGAATTCGTCCGCACAGAAGTACAGTTTATCCCTGCAAAACTCAAGGTGATTGACCATTACCGGGAAACGTATGAATGCAGGTCATGCCGGAAAAACGGAACTCTTTATATGGAGAAGGCTCCGGTGCCATATCCTCCCGTCCTGCATTCTCTGGCATCTGCATCTACCATCACCTGGCTCATCCACCAGAAGTTTGAATTAAGCATCCCGCTGTACAGACAGGAAAAAGAATGGGAGGCTTTGGGATTACGTTTAAGCAGAGCGACTATGTCAAACTGGCTTCTGGTTGTCTATCGGGACTGGCTTGTACACATCGTCCACCGTCTGAAGCTGGAACTTCTGAAACAGAGATACCTTCATATCGATGAAACACATGTACAGGTGCTGAAAGAACCGGGACGGAAAAATACGTCCGATTCCTATATGTGGGTTTACTGCAGCATCAAAGATGCCGTAAATCCCATCCGCTACTTCGAGTACCAGCCGGGACGAAGCGGGAAATATCCGGAAGCGTTTCTGAGGGAATATGAAGGTTATATCCATACAGACGCTTACTCCGGATACAATGCAGTTTCAGGAGTAAAAAGATGTCTTTGCTATACGCATCTGCGCCGGGCTTTCGTGGATGCGCTCCCAAAAGACATCCATAATTCGGAAGCATCAAAAGCAGCGGAAGCAATCCTCCGTCTGAATCAACTCTTTAACATAGAGTCAGAGTTGGAGGCGCTCCCTCCTGATCAGAAGAAAAAAGAACGTCTTATCCGCGAGAAACCGCTTCTCGAGGCTTTTTGGTCATGGGCAGAAAAAAGTGCCATCGGAGAGCTGCCGAAATCCAAACTTTCAAAAGCTTTTCATTACGCCTTAAATAACCGCGAAGGTTTTTGGAATTATCTGGAAGACGGGAATTGTTCCATCAGTAATTCGCTTGCGGAAAACTGTATCCGTCCCTTTGTGATCGGCAGAAAGAACTGGCTGTTCTCCGGCAGTCCGAAAGGGGCGGAAGCCAGTGCAGGAATCTATACACTGGTAGAGACAGCGAAAGCGAATGGGCTTGCCCCGATGAAATATATAAAATATATCCTGTCCGACATGCCGGGGAGTGCTTTTCTTGAACATCCTGAATATCTGGATGATTATCTGCCTTGTAATCCTCTTGTAAAAGAATTCTGTCGATAACCGTTGACCTTTTAGTATAAAAGGCTGACGGTTATTTTTCTATGCACTGTTTTATTTGACGCTTACGGTCTATCTCTTAGAAAAACGAAACAGGCTCTCAAAGATCTGTACAACATCGATATCTCACACCAGAGCATTGCTAACTACTGCAAATCCGCCGCTATGTGTATCAAACCCTTTGTTGTCAACTATGACTACGGAACTGGCAAGGTATTTACTGCTGATGAAACCTACATCAAAATCCGTGGTGTAAAAGCTTATATCTGGTTCATCATGGATGCTTCCAAACGTTCCATCATTGGCAATCAAGTCTCTGATAACCGCGGCGTTGGTCCCTGCATTCTAGCCATGCGAATGGCTTTCCGGCACTTGAAAAAGCTTCCTGAAAACTTCCACTTTATTGCAGATGGTTACAGCGCCTATCCATTAGCTGCACAACAGTTTTTCCGTGAGTTCGGTGATAAGTTTAAGTTTGATATCACTCAAGTAATTGGACTTACCAACGACGATGAAGTATCAAGAGTATTCCGACCATACAAACAGATGATCGAAAGATTAAACCGTACATACAAGGTTTCTTACAGACCTACAAACGGCTTTGATAACATCGACGGTGCCAACTATGACCTGGCTCTATGGGTCGCCTACTACAACTTTCTCAGACCTCACAAGCACGCAGGATGCAAAGTTCTAAATAAAGTAGAGATGTTGGAAGGTGCAGAAAATATGCCAGGTAAATGGCAACTGTTGATTTTCCTTGGTCAGCAAACTATCTTAAATCTACAAAATCAGGCATCTGCATAACTGGAGCGGAACCGTTGTCAGGAGAACCGTGGAATACCGCAGCACCTGTGGTGCGAGGATATGCCGCGAAAGTCTCTTGACATAAGGTTCACGGATTATCCTATTTCAGCAGAAAAGGGGGCAACTGCGCCCTTTTCCTGCCTTCCGGCGAGGATGGGTTCGGGCAAAGCCCGAATCTGGGTCAAGGGACGAGTCCCTTGCGGGTACTTAGGGCAGCGCCCTAAGCCCTCGGAGAGCTTATTGTTATCAATATCTACAATTTTCAAGGTTCGTTTGAGCCTTATTTTTGGGCTCAGTTTTTTCATAAATCATTTGACACTATCACGTTTTTTAATTCTCCGTATCATACTACTACTTCACCAGAATATTTTCAGAAATTTTATATACAAAAAAGACAGGGTATAGAAATATATCATACCCCGACTGTAGTTGCTTCATGAAATATTTTATTTGTTCTCACCAATATTTTATGCTTTTAAAAACTCTTCTATCGCCGTTAAAAACTCCTTTGCCCTATCAGCCTGTTCACGGGCATCTTCAAATGATACTACAAAAAAATCGGCATAGTCCGTATTGTTTCTAATCTGAAATGCCTGACTCAAATATTTTGAATATTTCTTTTCGAATTTTTGTGTTTTAATATACTCTCGCTGGAAATAGGAAATTACTCCTGCATGTTTTGAATAATCAACGCCATCTTTTGCAAGCAATGCGCGAACTGCAGTAAACATGGCATAATAAGATCTTCCGATAGAATCTTTATAACTTTTCGATGCAAGCAATACTTCTGCCGAATTTAAACGCTCTCTTGCACTTTCCAGTCGATATTTTATCAGTTCCCTTCGATTATCAGGCACTAATTACCACTCCTTCCTGTGAAATGTTACGATAATATGGAAGAACTGTCTGGTATTGTTTAAACTCTTCATACGGAATTACGGTCGGAGAAAGAATTGTATCGTACTCTAACTCCAGCTCGCAAGAGGAATCCCATACCTTTTTCAACTGCTGCTGCAATGTTTTCCTGTCACCATGCACGATTGCAACAACATCTACATCTGAATCCGTATGATAATCTCCTCTTGCATAAGAGCCGTATAAAATTACCTGAACAAGATTTTCTCCATATACTGAGCGATAAATCTGTGTCAACTTTTGTAAAATACTATTCAGTTCATTTTTTGTGCACATATCATCCCTCCTGTTTTCTGGCATCTTTTTGCCTACAAGAATCAAAGCACTTGTCATCCATCATTTCAATGTTTCTATAATAATTTTAACTCAAATAAGCGAAAATCACAAGCAAATGTCCTATTTTTGCTTTTGGCTTTTTACAATAAAAAAAGGCAGTAACACCCTTTTGGCCAGGATATTACCGCCCTTTCACACTTCGAATACTGCGTATTCTCTAATTGAAGCCTTGCTTCATTCCCCGCAATCCATTTTCATACTGTATTCTTGAAAAATACCAGATTTTACCCTGGATTTTTCTACAGATATGATTTTCAAATAAATAGCATTCACTGCACAATTCTGGATTATCCCGTCTCCATCCGCTTTTTTCCAGAAATTCCTCTACATCTTCATATACTTCAATGCAGCTTTCTGCAAGCAGTATTTTTTCCACCTCCTGCTCCTTCAGATAAAGTCCAAATTCTTTGGCAAGCAGAACTCTGAATCCATAGCGGACCAGTGAATTTCCCCGTATTTCATTTAGATTAATTTCCAAACCTTCACCCCTTTGATTTTTTTACAAAAAGATCATCTACTTTCATGACCGTATTACCAGTACTTGTCCGCTTTTTATTCTTTGTTTTTTGAACAGCCCCATTTACAGTCAGTGGTTCTTGCACGTCATTTTCTTTTATCGGACTCTCATTTTTTTCCAATGGAGCCGAAGCTTCATATACCTGCTCATCCAGTATCTGAAATTCCTGCTGCTGTTTTTCCCACTTTCGATACCAGTCCGGAATATGATCCACAACCTTTTCCATCTTCAGTTTTCCGGCATCTGCATGTTCCGTATAATCCATTTTCTTAAACCGAAGCACATTGTGTCCTCGGATGATTAGGATTCCCTGATCCAGCGGATAACGAAGGATTTCATCTGGCAAAAGGAGCTGCCGTTTTCCAATGGAACGTGATTCCGAATATTCCGGCACATAATCTGTGGCACGGATCGTAAAAAAGTTCTTTCGGATAGAAGCAACTGAAACTGTAATCTCACCGGTCCGGTCACTGTAGTAGGTAGCGGTTGTCATATCATTACAGCCAAGAAAGATCGAGAAATCACAGCCGCCAAGGATCTCTTCCCACTGGTTATCCGGATAACGGTTCTGAAGCTGTGGAATATTCTGAAACAGGATGCTCATGCCTATCCGCCGGGATCTGGCCGTAGCCAGTTTCTTTTTAAAATCCGGAACAACACCGATATTTGGAAATTCATCCAGTATAAAACTTACCGGTACTGGTAGGACACGTTCTTCCGTTCTGTCAGCCAGGCGAACCAGCTTGATACTTAAAAATGATGTAAACAGTGTAGCAAGCATATCGTATGTAGAATCCTGATCCGAAGTAATACAAAAATACGCACACTTTTGCTTTCCCGGCAGTGACAGGTCTATATCTGTATGGCTCGTAATCTGCTGCACCATCTTATTCTGCAAAATCTGCAGACGGGTTCCAAGACCAAGCACAGCATTTCCTTTTACTTTTTCTGCCTTGGAAAATAACTGATAGGGACCTTTTGCCGGATGATCCGTTGGAAGCCTTTCAAAAATGGAATCCAGCATTTCTACACTTTTATTGAGCAATAATTTATAAGCTTCCGGAAAAGTTTTCTGCTCTTGTGGATACTCTTCAAAAACATATAAGCACAGAGCTTTTAAGAGATCCATTTCCACATTGTCATAAAAATGATCAAACTTATCCGTTGTGTTACGAATCACGACATCACAGAACACATCAATCAGCTCCCCGTCTTCAATCTCTGCGAGACAGTTCCATGCATCTGAATGGGTAAGCTGAATCAGATTCAGCTGCTTTACAACATATCCCTCTTCTTTGAGATACGCACAAAGATCCTCATAAAGTTCTGATTTTGGATCCGTAATATACATACTCTCACCCCTGCGCACACACTGTAATGCCATCACTCTTGCGAAAGCCCTGGATTTCATGGAACCTTGCGAACCGCATACCGCGATATTTCGGTTCAGTCTTGAATCCACCGGAAGACTTAATATATTTCCATTAGACAACTCCCTTCCGAAAATAATCCCCTTTATATGCTCCATTCCACGGTCTGCCTGCAGTATCTCTTTTTGTTCCTGTGTTCCCATAAATCCTGCCGTTCCATAAGTTCCCTGATCCGAAATCTCAAAATTCCGTTCATCATGCAATGGATTGTCTTTTCCTCGCCAGATTACCAGTACCGTTAAAGCCAAAAGCAGTACCACGGCTGCCATTGACCATTTTCTTCCTGACGAAGTACCACACCCTGCATACAGACATTGCAGAGGACTTAAGCATACTTCTGATCTGGAAAACAAGATTTCAAAAAAGCCTCCCACATATGCTGCTAACAAAACCATTCCGCATCCGGTCACGATTTTTTTCCAGTTTTCTGTTCTCAATCCGTTTCCTCCATTTCTCTTCTGGTTTCTTCTGCCAGATGGAAATGATAGCGGTTCCCGTAGTAGCTGTTTATTGTATTGACAGAATTGTATAATGCAGTCAGGAGCACCGCTCGGATATTTCTGGCCTTTGTGCTGGTATCATCCATACTCTGAAGCACGAATTCGACATGATCCTTCGTAAGCTTCGCAAACTGTGCTTTCACAATCTCTATATCTTTTTCCTCACGGTTAATCCGAAGTTTAGGTGCTGTAGAAACCATTACATCCAGAATAAGTCCCAGGATTTCTTCAACTCTTCTGTCATATGGATGATCGTTTTTTAACGCATCATAAGAAATCTGTATCCGAATCGCACGCTCCACAGCCTGATAGGAACAGAGTGGATACTCTATGTCTGTATTCTCTTCCGTAATCTCTGTATTTGTATCCCCTTCAAAAGAGAGATATGCCTCGTTTGACTGTGATATCCTGTCACATCCTGATGTGGCACCTCTCTCTTTGTGTGGTGACAGCTCTCCCTTTAAGAAGTGATACCCTGCATCTGACAGATTTTCCGGATAAGTCAGTTGTATCAGGACATCTACATTCAGCTCCAGAAACAGCACGTTTGAGTTCCGCATTCCTCCTTTCCTGACAGTTCGAAAAACTCTTCTCACAACTCCTATTTTCTCCAGTTCAACTACCGCGTTCACAGCTTCTCTTTTTGAGATTCCAAACTGATCTGCAAGCTGCTGGTAATTTCTCTGTAAAATATCTGCTTTGAATTTCTTTCTGAATCCACATAATTGTCCCGTTAATTCATCTCGGATTTCCACCGGCCGATACCAATACACAACATCTGACAAAATAATGATTGCTGTCAGATTGGGTTTCCCATTATCTCTGGTAATTGTACGATACCACGCTGCCGGGATTACATTTCCGGTAAACTGCAGCCGACACATCCGGTCCACAATCGGACTGCCTGTTGAATGAAAAGGATTCGCCATCTTGCAGCCACCTCCATCGACCAAGATCATTCTCCTAGGTCATTTATAAGGTATTTCATTACATTTTCTGCATTGAGCTCATAAATGATCACCTTCTCTCCCAAATATTCTCTTATTGTTTCCGCCTGATAATCCATGCACACAATACTTACTGACGGTCTCCATAAGAGTTCCTGTTTAATGCGGCATAATTGACGCATTTCCAAATCATAAACTAAATATATAGGGTTCCCATTTTCATCGCACACATTATAGGTAGCATATTCTTTTTCTCTCTTTATGGAAAATCTTGAAAACAAAGACTGCTTTAGCTTTTCTCTTTTCCGCTTCTCTGTCAGCAGGACAATCTGCAATATTCCCTCTCGGCACATAGGAATATAATAATATTGATCATAAATATCATCTGGTCGAAACAGATCCTTTTTTATGCCTCCATCACTTTCCAAAAGCTTTAACAATACTTTTATGTTCTGTCCTACAATAAGCGCATCCGCTTTGCTGTTATATCCGCCCTTTAAGAGCATTCGCTCTGTCCAGGTACGCATGGAACATTCCATTTTTTTCGCCCATTTCATATTTCGATCCATGGTATTGTAAACAACTAACACAGTATCCCCGGATAAAAGCACCCCACATGATCTGGAACCCCTGATTGCTTCCGACATTCCTTTAAATTCCAGACTGCCATAATAAAACGCTTTTCCCCGATCTCTCACGAACCCTTTATCCATATCTGGTTTATGGTTCCGCAAGATCTCTATACCCGCCTTCCAGAAGAAGACCCATACCTCGCTCATTCGATACAGCCGCATTCTTTTTTCTGGTTCACTTTTCACATGCCCCGTCTGCCCGGAACCGGAAATAAAAAAAGAGAGTTCTTTTTCATATTCTGAAAGAAGATAATTTCTGCCTTTTTCTAATAAAACGTATCCTCTATATCCATCCTTGCATCTCAGAGAAATATATCTTTCTTTTTTTAATCTTGTTATCAGGGCAGCAGTATATGAAATCGAGCCAGTCACGTATTGTCCTAAATAAGTCGGCATTTCACCCGACATCGCTATAATAATCAATAATTTATCCTGTTGTCTTTTCAATTATTTTCCCCTCGTTGAAAAAGCAAAAATACCCTATCTGTTGAATACCTGGGTACATAACCTGGCAATTTTGTTCAGATTTTTGCTTATTTTATGCCTTATCAGATATTCTTTTCCCATGTAGAATCCCCATGCAATTTACTCATGATTTTTTTCGATACCTGTTTCTTTGCCAAAATCAGAAATCCACGCTGGAAATTTGCTGCTGTCCATCACATATAACAGTGTACGGTCTTCCTCGCCCATACGTGTCACATGACAGGTATTCGTGTATAATCCACTATCTGACCGCAGGAAAAAATTTGTAATAATATCCTGCACATGTTTTTCTTCATAATTGTCATGATCTCTCACTCTTGCAAGCGGAAGTGTTTCATCATAAACATGTACAAAACAAATCGTACAATTTGTATATGTCGGAATTTCCAGCTTCTCCTCCGCTCTCTGCATGCACCAATTTCGAAAAGCGGTATGCAATGGTTTATAAAGATAATCCGTATAACAATCTTTCCGGTGAGGGATCAGGACGGGAGCAGATACCCGAAGAATCTCATCCTTATACTCCAGTTCAATTCCGTGTATCAGTACCAGATCTTCTTTGTATTTCTCATATTCTTTGGGATTTACTACTATTTCAAGTGTCAGGCGTCTTAATTTATCTGTCAAACGTTCTGAAGTTTTCGCAGTCTCCTGAATCATATCTCCCAAATAAGCATATTGGAACTCTGACTGCCGCCGGATACAGGACTGCAATACCCCTCTTGCTTCCACTATATACTGTTCCATCCTTCCCATTAGTTTTTGAGCATCTTCTAACTGTTCTTTTAATTTAAAAAATGAATCATTTTCATCCATCCGCATTTCTGTAATATTCGATTTCTCCACCTTCTTTCACTGTACAAAATCCAAGCACGTCCGGTATCCTGATTTCATGTATGTACCCGGGCTTTTCCACAATAACGATATGCCCGCAATCATCTGTCATCTTCCGGGTAAACAAATTGTTGGTAACCTGTACCTCATTCTCTGACACATACAAAATGTCATAGATTTCTCCTTCACCGCATAACACAATGCGAACAGGATATTCCTCTTTTGATGCAAGGAAGTGCTGGTCTACCTCTTTTTGATCCATAATATCCAGAAGAACCCAAAATGCCTGCAAAGTTCCTACATTTCTGGCTTTAAATGCCTCTTCATTTATTGCTGCCATTTCCAGATCCTGATGAATATAAATCTGTTTTTCTTTTTCCAGCGTCTTAAATGCACGTCCTACAAAATGATCTCTTTGGGTTTTTGCGAAATATGCATAAATCTGAGATTTTAAGAGCACATTATATGTCTGAATTAACTGTCTGGTTTCACGTTCCACGGGTTTTTGTTTGTTTTCCATCTGGTCTATCCTTTCCATGATAAACATATGCCACATAAATGACGTTTTTTATGTGGCATATAATGTGTTTTTTCATGTCTTTTTCAAAAGACATCTGTTACACGTCATCACAAAACGTTTTTTATGACATATAATTAATTTCATTCCTCTTATACGTCCTTTGTAACGTTTTTAATGCCGTTTCTTATTCACACTATTTCCTGCCATAAGCATCTGTACCATATTTCCGGATTCTGTCTTTCAATTCCTGAAGATCTTTGCGGTCAGTGGTAATCAGATCTTTTTCCAGAGCACTTGCTTTAAATTCAACAATCAAATTATTATTATTTGTGGAAATCAGACCATTTCCTCTTTCAAAATGAATAATAGAATTGGTTTCGGCTTCTGAAAGATCCAACTCCTCCTGAATCCGTTCTGCTTCTGAAACTTCCATGTTCAGAACAATTTTTGTTTTTGAGTTGCTTAATATACCGCGTCCAAGTTTTCCATCTCTTACCGCAAAACAGTCTGCCAGATCCTGTGTGGCACAAATAGCCGATCCACCATAAGCTCTGATTGTTTTGAATATTTCAATCAGATATTCTCCTGCCAAATCATTAGACATCAGAAGTTTCCATGCTTCATCTACAAAAACCGCTTTTTCTACTGTCCGGTCTTCCTTTGTTTTTGTCCAGACAAAATCCAGTGCCACAAACATTCCAAGGAGCAGGTCACCGGAAAGTTCTGAAATATCCAACACAACATATTTATTTTCCAGATCCACATTTGTCTGCTGATTAAAGCTGGATGCCGATCCACTCACCAGACGATTTAATATATTCGCCATACGTCTGCATTCTTCTTTACGCATAAGCACTTCATGCAGATCACCAAGAATCGGCATCTTTTTGTATTTTCCTGGATGTTCCGGATCCGTCAGACTCAGATTATCATGTGTGATTCCCTTTTCCTGATAGCAAGTAACCATTGCACCATCTAAAAGCTGTTTTTCTTCATGTGACATATCTGGAATCAGAAGGCTGAAAAAAATATGTAAGCTTTGAATTTTGCTTGCAAGTTCTGACCTTTCAGATGTATACCCATCCAATAAATCGCGAGTTTCCATATCTGCAGGCCGTATTTCCATTATGTTGATGCAGTTCGACGATGAAGGAGAAATCTGTATAAATTCTCCACCAATGTTGTTACAGGCTCTTGCAAATTCATGTCCTTTATCCGGAGCAATAATAAATACCTGTATGTTTTTTTGTCTCATACGTAGTGCCATAAGCTGCATCAAAAATGTTTTTCCTGAGCCAGATGTTCCAAATATTGCTATGTTTGCATTTTTGTATTTTAACGAATTAAAAATATCTATGATGACAAGCGAACTGTTTGCTTTATTTACTCCGATCATGATGCCATCTTTATCAGACATTTCATATGAAGCAAATGGATAACATGCTGCTACACCGGATGTAAGTACATTCCGTTTGGACTTCTCATAAATATTTTTGTCTATCTGTAAAAATGGCAGAGAAGATAAAAAAGCCTGTTCTTCTCTGAAAATGCAGCTACCTGTGCCAATGTCCTGAGAGCTTAACAGCTTTGTCATTTCCTTTGAACGCCATTCTACTTCCTGTTCACTATGTCCAGTTATCGTAACCAGAATGCTCATGTAGTAGAATTCTTCACTGCCGCTCAGCCCCCTTTTCAGGTAATAACCAGCCTGAATGGATTCACTCAGACTGTCAAAGTCGCTGTTTGAATCATAAGTATCCTTGATTTTTGAACGGTTCAAGCGTATTCTGCGTCCAATTCGCTCCACACAGCGGTTTTTATCCTGCTTGAAGAAAAAAACGTCTATATCTATTCCTTCACCTGCATTGATCAACAGAGACAGCCATCCGGCCGGGACTCTTGAACGGTATTTTTGAACATACAGATATGTATAATACAATCCATCTACAACCACATAGTTCCAGTTCCTGAAATCAATGGTTCTCGGAGCGACCAGTTCTGTTACAGGAATATATCGTATACTTTCTGGACCGTTTTCTTCTGTATAGTACTTCCGAACTTCTTTTATCCGATCATTCAGAGATTCTGTCAGGCATGTTTGACGATTTAACAGCTGGTATAAGATTTCCACGCAGAAGCGCGTCTCATTCTCATGCTCCAAAACTATATTTCCGCACATGGCAAGATATTTTTTTGCAGTCTGCACAGCAGAACGCATATAAAGATGTACATCTCTTTCGTCTGGATTCTTACTCCCACTACGGGAAGGATATTCAAAAATCAAAAAGAAGCGACGTGTAATCGCTTCCTTCATACCCAGGGATTTAATCAGTTCTGCATAATCTTCCTGCAGAATTTTACAACGTTCATCTGTTTCTTTTTCAGCCTCTTCATCAATCTTATCAATATACTCCTGAATGTCTGCCTTTCTGGAGAGCACTTTAAGCTGGATATTGGGCGGTGCGATTTTCAGGTATGACATAAAAGAGAGAATGATACTTCTCTGTTCTGAAGATGACCGTAATAAGAAATTGATTGGCAATACTTCAACAATTTTAACAAAACGATTGTCGGAAGTTTGGATAATACCATTTTTTACTTGTTTTAATGGTATATAAGAGGCTGTCCAGCTCATTGGCAGAAGATCCGGTACTTCCTGGACTTTCTCACTTTTCTCTTCTTTTCGAGAAAGTTCTTTCTTTGGCGGTCGCACTGGCCGTTCTTCTTTTTCTACATTCTGAACAAGCTGATTCCTCAGATTACGTTCTTCTGCCTCTTGCTCACGGATCTGCCTGAAATTCTCCCTGGCCTGCTCTTTCTGTTTCTGTGCGTCTTTTTTCTGCTGTTCCTTCTGCATCTGGCGATTTTCTTTCTCCTGCTTCCTGGACATCGCCTTGTCTTCTCTCTGCTGTTGCTTCTGCTCCCGCCGTTCTCGTTTCTCGGCAAGCTGAGCTTCTTTCAGCTTTTGCTTCAATTCTGCGACTTCGCTTCCGATCTTTTACACCGCCTTCCTGCTGCCTTTTCTTCTTTTTTCTCTCCTGTTTCTGTTGTTTCTTTTGCTGTCTCCTAATACGACGGTTTCTCTTTAATCTATACTGTCCATCGGGTACAGTCACTACCCGCCTTCTTGTTACAAAGCGTATAAACTGAATAATGAAAGAAAGCAAACTTTCCCCGTTAACACCGACTACCGCCAGTATTGTTAAAGGCAGGATTACAATTATACCAATATAGATTCTTAGCTTTATTGAAACATCTATAAAAAACAGTATCCTAAAAAGTACTATAAAAAGGACAGCTGCCTCAAAAGCATTCCTGCCTTCAATTCTCCCTGAAAACAGGGTTCCCTCTTTTGCAAAATTGGGTGGAATGATATAAACATCGGATCGTTCTCTCTGCATCATTCTGTACCTCCCGAATTATTTTTTACGATGAAATTTCCGATATAATAACCACATTGCCGCACCCAGAAAACTCAAACCGCCAATAATGATTCCTGTTTTCTGTCCTGTTTTTTTCACAGTTGTCACCACCTCCGTATTTTTAATTCCTGAATCCGATTTTTCTGGATTTTGAATGTTATTTTGTTGATCTGTCTTGTTCTGCTTTTTCTCCGTCTGAACAGCTTCCACAAGCTCATTTTTCACTTTAATTTTCATTATAATAAGACCCTGTTCCGGAAGATTTTTATAGTTGTTATCAAATTCTGCAACATATTTCTGGTCATTCTGTGTTGCTTCCACAGATTTCAAGCGATAATTTCCGCTATTCACGGACAGGTTCCATTCAAAAAAAACAGAGGAATCCAAATCAATTTCTCTTTGAACTCCTCCATTTTCTTCTATTGTCACATGAACCATTCCAGTGAATCCTTCAAAAATCTCTGCCCGCACTGCAATATTTGCTGGCTCAAGTTCTGTCCCAGAATACTCATCCTCCGCATTTACAGGATCCATCGTTTCAGTTCGAAGCTGCACCATGCCATTTTCATCAAACAATACATATTTCCCAGCCGGGTTCACTGTATCATACCCCCAGCCATCAGCAATAAATGTCCCATCTGACTGATAACCTTTGCCATCCTGCCAGGAAACAATCTGCGGCAAGTTCTCTGCCTTTTGTGCATATGCCACTTGGAAGGTTTCCAGGAAATATGTGAACAGCAGTATTGCCAATACCAGTATTTGCTCTGTGCTCCTAATCTTTTTCACTGTATTTCCCTCATTTTTTTCCAACAATCCAGAACGCTCCTTCGCTAAGATCACGTCCGTAGGATTTGATAGTTTCCACACTGTACACTTTTCCGGTTCGTTCTCTGCTTGCACAATCCGCTATCGTGATATAACCATCTCTGGTCACACCAGTCAATACGATAAAATGTCCGCTTCCACTTCCTGTAATCGTATAGGCTTCACAGATTTCTACAACCATCTTGCCTTCTTTAAGGGACTGCACGACATAATTCATACGGTCCTTTCCGACTCTTTCACAAGTAAGTCCCCAGTGATAGGCAGCATTCGTCGGAAATGAATGAGACGTTCCCATGCCTGGAACATATTCTCCATTTGCAATGGAATAAGCACATGTCATCTGAGGTGTTACCGTCTGTCCAATTAACGTTGAAATTATAATTGCCATAGATGTAGGTCCACAACCGGACGCACCGATCGTACTGGAGCCATAAGACATGCCTTTCCACGGTTCCTCTGTCTGATTAAAATAAACTACTTTTTTTACGCCTTTTCCGACTGTATCATATGTAATGATATCCCCTGAAGCATCTATATTTCCTGCAACAAAAGAATCTCCACTGCTCCCACCAGTAACAAAATCTGTCCAATGAAAAATCGTGGAAAGTGCATTTTTAACAGCATCTACGCCTTTTTGTAAATATTCCAACAATTTGATCACAATATCAAAGGTTGTCTTGTTTGTGACAAATTTATACTGATACCCGCTTCCGCCTGTAATCTGTGCATTCAAAAGCAACGCTAATGTATATTCTACTTTCTTGGATACTACTGTCCGGTTTTCCTGCCATGCATTTCCACCCTGTGCCAGAATCTGCTCATAGGTTGTTCGATCTATCTCACCTCTTTTCCCATTCACTTCCATACAATAAATGGTCTCCGTTGCTTCGCCTTTTCGCTCATCTGTAACTGACCAGTCAAAAAAACTATCCAGATGCTTTTCAACCGACTCTTTTAAAAGTTCATAGGATGTTTGTAATTTTTCAGTATCTGCATCCGATTTTTGAGCATCCTTTGCAGAACTTGAAGAAGTGGATGTTTGATGTTGCTGAATTTCAACATAGCCTAATACTTTTTTTACATATGCCTGCGTTTCCGCATATGGAGGAATCTGATATCCATATTTCATAACTGCTCCGGGCCCTGCGTTGTACCCTGCGATTGCCAGTTCCAATCCATTTGAATAGCCTTTAAACTGCTCAATCAGCTGGGAAACATACTTTGCTCCGCCCATAATATTCTCTCTGGGATCAAAAACATTAGATACCCCTAGAGATGCTGCTGTAGATGGCATAAGCTGCATAATACCAGATGCCCCTGCACCAGAAACAACATTTGGATTAAAGTCTGATTCTACTTTACCCATTGCGATCAACAACGCTGCCGGCACATTGTACGTCTGTGCCGCTTCATAAAAAAATGAGTCGTATGGGCTGGACAAGTTTGTGGACATATCAATCCCCAAACTATTTGCATAACCTAAAAAAGAAAAAACCGTACTGTTATCTTCGTTTTCCATCATCAGTACGGCAAGGTAATATCCAAGATTCCTTTTCAGCTTCGTTTCATATTCATCCACCACAACCAGCTCATGGCCTGCATATTTTTCTGCTTTGTCCTGGTCAATTTCTTTTAAAACAGCCTTGTGCTTTTTGTTTATTATTTTCAAGATTTCTTTTTTGTAATCTTCCTGCTGCAGAACTTCTTCAACCCGGTCACGTATATTCGTAAGCTGCGTAGATTGAGCTTCATTCGCATACGAATCTGCATTTGCAAATCCAAGATAACTAAAAATAATTCCTATCATATTTGCAATAATAAACATCCAGAGAAAGCAAAACAGGAAAATAGAAACGAGTATTTTCCAAACAGTTTTATTTGATACCAATGCCCCGATCACAGTTCCAAGAGGACCTGCAAGGGCTGTTCCTGCTGCCATTCCTGCTGCTGTTCCTCCAGCTGCTACTGCCGCTGTTGTTGCATATGCAGTTTGAGCAGTATGTGCAATAATTTCTGTGCCTTCATCCAGAGGGGACGAATTTTTATCTTCTTCTGCCATTTTCATCCCCCTATCTGAGTCTGTCCGAACCTTTTTCTTTTAATTCTGCTCTCGATTTTGGAACTTCACGTATTCTACGGGTATCTGGTCTGCTTCTTTTTAAGGAAATATCTCCTGTTGGAATGGATCCCGAAACATTCATAAATCCATCAGCTGCCATACCTGTTTCATCAGCTACAGGCTGAATATCATCTTCATTTTGCATACCAGGATCACTCAATTTCGTGTTTTCAGCCTTTAGCGGATTTCCTGCTGTATCTACCAAAATACCCATTGCCGATTTCGCATAAAAATCGGCCTCATCTGTTTCTTCATCCAGATCTTCTCCTGTATCCATAATTCCATCTGACTGTATTCCATTTTCAGACATGGATTCCATTCCTGTCGGCATAGAATTTTCATTATAATTCATCCCTGCTCGTGGTGCAGCATCAAACCCAAACACAGACGAAGTACCAACTTCATCCAGGATACCTTTCTCCTGGTTCACAGAAGATACCCCATTCCCCTGAAGTGCAGACATTATTTCTGATCCCAGCCCTTCTCCTGCATTCGAAACCTCACCAGATACAGAAGAATTATACGCTGTTCCTGTTTTTCCATAGGACATACTTTCCTGGCCAGTCATTTCAATGCTTCCGCTTTCCAGATCCATTTCTGAATCAAAATCACTCATTTCCTCTTCAACCGGATAATCGCCCATCTCTCCAAGAATGCCGTGCTCACTTCCACTTTCGCTGAATCCGTTGGCGGATACATTGCTCGCAGCCGGAATTGCAAGATCCTGTTCACCTCCGGAAACGTCCAAAAGAGTCTCTCCTTCAGAATTACTCTCTGAAACAGCTCCCGCAAATGCTTCTGCATCATCTTTCACACTCATAGCATTAATTCCAGACATAGTTTCTGATGTAGCAGACATAGAATCTATATTGCCATTTACATGATCTCCAGATCCGAAATCCATCTCTGCCGTATCGCTGCTTCCCGTTGTCATGCCAAGTTCCTCAAAAACAGTCTTATTTGCCGGAGAAACTTCATTTTGTTGATTTCCTGGACCAGGCGGACTTTCTTTATCAAAATCTCCATCTGAAGTCATATCATTTATATCCATTGCATTTCCGCCATTAGGAGTCATTGGGATTGGCCCAGTAAAATTGGTTGTCATTCCATCCGACGATCCCATATCTGTTCTGGTTCCACCGACATCTCCTGTTCCACCAGAGCCAGAAGCTGTCCTTGCTGCCTGAGAGATGATCCTGCTCGCTGCAAGCATTGCTCCTGCTGCTCCCATTCCAGGAGCCGGACGGCCAAGGTTCACTCCAAGCGATGCCATATAGGAATCAAGTTTAAATGTGATCTTACAAAATCCTACCAGACAAAGTGTAGCTGCGAAGAATTTCGTAAACCCATAACTGCTTGCCATCATATTTCCGTAACCAGATAAAAACATCTTCATGCACCAGGCATTTAATATAACAAGCACTACTTGCCCTCCAAACATCTTGCTCCATGAAGCCAGGATATTATTTGTTGCTTTAGAACCACCGGTTGCAAATGCAAGAGGTGCTGTGTAGGAAAATACACCAAGCAATACATAACGTTCAGCAATGACCATTAACATCTTAAAATAGTTCCATGCTACAACAAACTGCATGATCAGCATCAAAACCGAAATGCTAAGGCTGCTGATTCCAAGTGTATCTGTAACACCTTCCAGAGTTGATACATAGCCTGAAAAGCTAGCGACCTTGACCTTTGTTCCTACAACCCATTGATATGGCGTTCCCGCAATTCTCAAAATGTAGTCAACCAATGGTTTCGATCCGGCAAGAAGAAATAAAGAAATGGCCGACCGACAGATAAGTTCTATTGGTTCTTCTGCATTTACCCCTGCTTTTCCACCAAACATGGACTTAAAAAGCTGCCATACAAGAATCATCAAGAGGATTGCAATTCCTGTAGGAACAATCACATTTTTGTATAGGCTCCCCACTACTGAAAACAATTCTTCAAATAATGAAAGATTACAGGACAGAAGTTCTGTAAACATATTTGTGATCAGTTCCATCATATCCACGATAAACTGACTGCACATTTCGCGAATGGCATCTACCAACAGCTCCAAAAGCCAGCTCATGTTTTATTCATATCCATAAGAGATACCCTCCTTTCAAAAACCGGGAGAGCACCGGTAAGAAATCATACATCAGCCCGTAAACATACTTTTCGGAATAATTTTTTCCAAATATGTTACAATGGCACCCAGGGTCATAAGTGCAGCCCAGCATACAACAATACGTTTCAGCCAGGATCTTGACTCATCCACGGTTCTGCCCGATTTGGAAAAATTCATTAAAAACAGGCACACCGCAGCACATACCACCGCTGCTACAGTAGCAATACCGGCCACATCTGTATATACTGTCTGCATTGCATTTTTTGCTGTTGCAAAGATATCTGACGCATAAACCGGAATGCCTGTCAGTGCAATTACATTAATTCCCAGATACGACATAAAGAAAATACGGGGAATCATCTTTCTTTTCAGATTTCCCGGTGACAGATAAACCTTCTGTTTTTCTTTTTTTAATTTTCCTGCCATAAAAATCCCCCTTTCCTGATAGGCTCCGAAGTCACACTTCAAGGATCAAGTTTTCGGGCAAAAAAAGACAGCCGTTATAAAAACAGCTGTCTTTAATATAAAATTCTATGGCTCTCCATGCATGATACGCATGCACAGAACTTTACGCTAACATTGTATAAATTCTAAAATCAGATGTCAATATCAGTGCTGTTGCAATACAGATGCAATACTGTCGCATCCATTATTTCCTGTATTCATCAACCATTTCTTCCAACAAATATTCCCTCACCTTTTCTTGATTATCTTCAAGCTGTTTCTTCAATGCTTCGATTTCTTTTGAATGATCCGCTATTTTTTCTTTTTCATACAGATTAAAAATAAAATTAATTTTTATAAGATCATTGTGTGCAGAAAAAAAACATTGTTCTGAAAATTCCATCGCCTGTGAAAGAAAATTTTCGAGTGTTCCATCGTCCCCTTCAGTTTTTATAAGAAACCGTCCACAACATCCCAATGTTGCAGTATGCTCTTCTTCATCAATGTTCAAAATCATATCCCAGCCCTGTGCATATGCTACCTTCTCAGCCATAGGATACAATTCCGAAAGCAGGTAACAATAAGCTTCATTACTCCTCGATTTTACATATTGCGATTCTTCCAGTTCCCTTTGTTTATTCGTAATATCCAGGATCTCACTGTCCCACTCTGATTTACCTGGTTTCCAAAAATCTTCATTCTCAAGTAGTGCATCTAACTCTTTTTCCGAATCATCAAGATACAACGCTTTACGTTTCATTCTTCCTCCTCTTTCACACCCTAATACCAACTCAATTACTATATCATTTTTTCTCATTCTTGATCAGTATAGCGGACAATATTATATCGCGTTTTTTCATACAATAACATCAGCATTTGACACCTATACTGGTCAATGGAGGATGACTTTTATGGAGCAAAAATTAAAATGTGACGTATATATTGGTAAAAATCTTCGCCGTCTTCGCGAAAAATTTGGATTATCCCAAGAAAAGCTCTGTGCAGAATTACAGTGCAGAAATTGCGACATTGGTCGCTCTACTTATGCCAAATATGAAAACGGTGAATTAAATATCCGAATCAGCGTCCTTATGGAATTAAAAAAGATCTATAACTGTTCTTATGATGAATTTTTTGATGATCTTGATTCCCATTAAACACAAAAATCAATAGTTTCTGGATCACAGTTCCAAAAACTATTGATTATATTATACTTCTTTTATTCGTATTTGCATACCTAATTCTGTAGTGCACTTATTTAATCTGCAATCAGGAGCATTTCTTCTCTTCTACTTTATTTTCCGCTAATCCTGCAATTCCATCTGGCCTGCTTGTTTCCATGTTTTGGTTGGAATTCCACATTTCTCCAGTTCATCCTCATATCTGATACCATTTTTTCTTTCAGAGAGACCAAAAAAGTACTGACTGACGCCAATACTTTTTTGATCCAGGATTATATGCTCCTTTGTCATGCCACCAATGCTAGAACATTGGCTTCTCTTCCATAGTGATCAATACAATACCGTACTGAATCTGTTTCGAATTTTACATAGTCTTCTGTCTGTTCAATAATTTGCCGTACTCTTCCTGTGGTTTTCCAGATACCATTCTGACAATATCTTGCTTTTTGTCCTACCGTTAATGGAAGAATTAGGTTCCCATGTGCCATGATCATCGGCTTCGTCTTCATTCGTGCTCCTCCTTTCTTTGAGATTTACCTTGTCAGAAATATTCCTCCTTTCCTCCAAAACGCAAAAAAAGACACTGACTATTCATAAAAATAATCAATGTCTTTCTGCTTTTTCGATAACCGAATATACTTCAGTTTAAATTATCCTTCCAGCAAAAAGCCGGAACAAAAGTTATATATTTCCGCAACCAGCAGAAATAAATGTTATACATTTATATCATAACCACATCCTATCACTGTGTCAATACTCATTACTTAATCCAGATCATTTTCTGCATTCCATTTTTCAAACGGAAATTTAAAAATACAACTAATCACACAACATACAAATTCCTGGTACAAATCATCATCAAAACCAGTATTCAAATTAGCATATTTAAGCATCAGGGGACGATACATTTCTACAATCAGCTGTATAGCTTCCCTTTCGCTCATTCTCGCTCTACATAAAACCCCTACAAAATCATCCAAAGTTATCTCCCATCTGTTTTCGTATTTTTCTGATTGCATTGTAATAGCTGTTTTCAGCCTGTTTTGCTGTCATATTCAAAATACCTCCAATATCATCGAATGATTTTACATATACTATACGGAGCATTAATACTTTCTGCTGCAGTTCCTTCAACGAACACAGAGAAACATAAAGAACAGGATCATTGATTTGATCCAGAAAAGAATTTACATTGATTTCATCACTCAGAACCATATCTACATTTAAATCCATCTTATCAAACAGGTCTTCTGTCTGCTTTTGTAAGATTTCATCTATTCCTTCATCATCCATGGCTATTTCATTATCCAGAATCTTGCCTTTTTTTATTAAGTACTGCTTTTGTGTATTCTTAATTGCAGTCTTCACATAAGCACTAAATTCCTTTTTCAGTTCTTTCTCTGTTTTTGTCATATCCGCATTCCTCCAAAATGATCTAGTGTATACAGTAATCTCTGAAGGAGGTGGTCTTGCAATACAGACATAAAACAGGACTGCCGGAAAATTACTCCAGCAGCCCACGCAAATCAAGTAATTTATACCCTTTCTAATTTTAATACCGATGCCCTTCCAATCTTTGAGCCCGGTTTAATTAGTATGGTAAATTATTTCACCCCGGGAAGTCGGTTCTAATCCATCATTTAAAGTCAGCTTTATGAATTATACTATTTTTCGCAATCTATTTCTTACTTTTCACTGTATTTTCACAATCACATATGAATTTTTATGCATCTGAATATATTTACAAGCTATTCTCTTATTTTCTCTGTTTTTATTCCTGTAAAAAATCATTTATATCACCATCAAAAGAATCTATCTCATCTGCGGCAATATTATCTGTTTTTTCAAATGCGCGATCAATTTGTTCCGAACTCATTTCTTTTTCCTGCTCCTGTTCAATGTATCCCGTCAGCTGTTCTTCTGACAGTCCCTGCTGAAAAAGATAACCGCATTCCGGACATATCCTGACTTTTTTTGATATCTCAGAATCACACTCAGGGCATTTTTTTCTGCCCTTTTCCTGAATTGCCAGATATACAATATCCAACATAAGGAAAACACTTCCTGCAAACCCTATCCAAATATCTGTTTTAAATCCTGCAGCCCGACATGCATAACCAATCAGCTGCACTCCACATATACCGCTTAAAATTTGCACTTGTTTACTACGCACCCACATACCTCCTATTCCAGATCTTCAAACATCTTGTAATTATTTTTTATCAGAAGAACTTCTGCTTCGTCTGCTTTACAATCACCTTCCAGATTTACAAAATGATCTTCCTGCAAACTCTTTTCCAAC
>NZ_JBBMEI010000052.1:0-23508 GCF_040096655.1 Blautia intestinihominis
TGCCTATGCACCGACTATGATGTCAGTAGGAGCACGCGGTATGATCGGAAAAGGAGCACGCCTTCCAGAAGTTGTAGAAGCCATGAAGAAATATGACGGCGTTTACTTCGGAGCGATCGGCGGTGCCGGAGCTCTTCTTGCCAAATGTATCAAGAAAGCTGAGCTGATTGCATATGAGGATCTTGGCGCAGAAGCACTTCGTAAGCTTTATGTAGAGGATATGCCGCTTGTTGTTATTATTGACAGCGAGGGAAATAACCTTTATGAAGAAGGACGTAAGGAATATCTGAAAGAGCATAAACCAGAGTAATCATCGGTGTTTTAAATTTGACATATAAGAACGATATAGCCTGTATATCAAATTGAGTGTTTACAGGATTTATAGTTTATAGCTTTGAAGGTGCAGCGGACTTGACAGAGTTAAAATCGCATATGCAGAACAAAGACGAAAGACAAAGGAAGGAACTTGCTATGGACCATCATAAGAAGGTACAGACCTCAGAAGCTTTCATAAACAGTGCATTTCTTGCAGTGTCAGGAGGATTTCAGGATGCCTATACCTACTTCACACGCGACGGCGTTTTTTCCAACGCTCAGACCGGAAACGTGGTACTGATGAGTGAGCGGTTTATGAACGGCGAAGTGAAAGCAGGATTACATTATCTGGTTCCTCTGACCGCATTTTTCCTTGGAGTACTGCTGGCAGAGCGTATTCAGAATAAATTTCGCTATGCCAGACGCTTTCACTGGCGCCAGGGAATCCTTCTGGTAGAAATTATCCTGTTGTTCTTGGTAGGCTTTGTACCGGGAAATATGAATGTACTGGCTACTACCATGGTATCCTTCTCCTGTGCCCTGCAGGTACAGACCTTCCGAAAGGTAGAGGGAAACTCTTATGCCAGTACCATGTGTATCGGAAATCTTAGAAGCGGTACAGCAGCTTTTTCAGCTTATATACGCGAAAAAAAGTCGTGTCTGCTTCACCAGGCACTGTGCTATTATGCCATTATCTTTCTGTTTGCCATAGGAGCAGGAATCGGAGGACGACTCTCTGTGGCATACGGTGAAAAAGCTATCTGGGTATCCAGTATTTTGCTTCTTATCAGCTTTCTGATTATGTTTATTGAGGAGATTGAAGAAGCAGAGCATCATTGGCAATAAAAATATATATCAGCAGATATTAAAAACGGAATCTCTGAAAAGGGATTCCGTTTTTTTGTTGGCTCTGCAAAAATACAGATATGGATTTATTTGATTGGTGTCTTGTTGTCCATGCGTCCTACAAGGTAATCGATTGTAGTATCATAATAATCTGCAAGCCGGATGAGCATTTCGATTGGGAATGTGAAATATGCAGTTGAGCTTTGGCTGACAATAGATTATAATAAGATCAGCGCAAAAATCTTTCTTTAAAAGCCTGCATATAAAAGGCAGGTTTTTCTTTTTTTCTGAAAATCTTATTATATTCCAGCAAAATATTATAACAGAAACAATTCTGCAAAGTACGAAAGACAGAATTGTTGAAGAAAACACTAACATATGTTGAAGAAAACAGTTCAGTAACTGTTCACAGGTAATATTCCGCGAGGTGTTTTGACATGAATATGGCAAAATCCCGAGACATACGGGGCAAAATGCCATCACCGAAGGTGATTTGGAATGCATTTTGACCAAGTTACTGTGAACGGAGTGAACAGTAACGAATATCAGGCAGATCGGGGGCCGGAAGAAGAAAGGAGAAAAATGTTTGCAAGTGTACTATCAGCAGCAATTTTGGGAATGGAGGTACATCCCATTCAGGTGGAGGCAGATGTCAGTGATGGGCTGCCTTCCTTTACTATGGTCGGCTTTCCTTCAGCGCAGGTAAAAGAAGCACAGGATAGGGTAAGAACAGCACTGAAAAATAATGGGATTGCGCTTCCGCCAAAGAGGATCACTGTCAATTTTGCTCCGGCAGATATCAAAAAGGAAGGAGCAGGCTTTGATCTTCCGCTTGCGGCGGCGGTTCTTGCTGCCTCAGGGATATTAAGACCGGAACAGCTTACGGCAGTCATGATGGCCGGAGAAATCAGCCTGAATGGAAACATTCATGCAATCTCAGGAATTCTGCCAATGATAATACGGGCAAGGGAAGAAAAGTGTCGTTTTTGCGTTGTCCCGGCAGAAAATCTGAAAGAGGCAAGACTGATTCCGGATATGAAAGTAATCGGTGTGAGAAATCTCAATGAAATGATCCAATATCTGAGAGATCCGGAAGACTACTGTATGGAGGATATCGAAAGTACAGTGGAAGAAAATACGGAAAAAACAGATTTCTGTGAGATCAAAGGGCAGGAAAGTCTTCGAAGAGCGGTAGAGATTGCAGTCAGTGGATTTCACAATCTGCTTATGATCGGACCACCGGGAGCAGGAAAAACCATGATAGCAAAAAGAATACCCGGGATCATGCCGTCACTGAGTCTTGAGGAAGGACTGGAACTGACCAAAATCTACAGTATCGCGGGGCTTTTGTCTCCGGGTGATCCTCTTGTGAGAAAACGGCCATTTCGAAGTCCACATCATACCTGTTCTGCGCAGGCATTGGCCGGCGGCGGACGAAATCCCAGACCGGGAGAGGTCACGCTGGCACACAGAGGCGTGCTTTTTCTTGATGAGATGCCGGAGTTTTCAAGGCGGAGTCTGGAGATTTTGCGACAGCCTCTGGAGGATAAAGTGATCCGAATCTCAAGAGTATATGGAACCTATGATTTTCCGGCAGATTTTATTTTGTGTGCGGCAATGAATCCCTGTCCCTGCGGGCATTATCCTGATATGAATCGCTGTCATTGCACCCCGGCACAGGTTTCACAGTATCTTGGAAGGATCAGCCAGCCACTGCTTGACAGACTGGATCTCTGTGCGGATGTGACACCGGTATCTTTTGAAGGGCTGAGCAGCAGCCGGATCGGAGAATCGACGAATAAGATTCAGGAACGTGTTACACGGGTCCAGGAAATACAAAGAAGCCGATACAGGAATGAAGGAATCCAGTTCAATGGGGAACTCAAAGGAAGCCAGATAGAACGATTCTGTAAACTGGACGCCCAGGGAAGGGGTCTTCTTAAGATGGCATTTGAGCATATGCCATTCAGTGCACGGGCATATCACCGTATTCTGAAGGTGGCAAGAACAATTGCAGATATGGATGATTCAGGAACTATACAGAAGCATCATATAGGGGAGGCACTTTCCTATCGTGCGTTTGACAAAAAATACTGGAACTAAAGTGTCATAAAACAGGAAAGAATGAGGTATTTTATATGGAAGAAAAACCAGAAGAAAAAATCCTCCGGATTAGTTCCAAAAGTGCAGAATATCCGGAAAAATTAAATAATTACCCCAAAATGCCGGAAATACTTTTTGTAAAAGGAAGACTGCCCGACAGGAAAAAACCAAGTATAGCAATCGTTGGAGCACGGGCGTGCAGCACATACGGAAGAATCCAGGCATTTCGATATGCAAAGGTCCTCAGCAGCGCAGGAGTGCAGATCATCAGCGGCATGGCCTACGGGATTGATGCAGAAGCACACAAGGGAGCACTGGAGGGAGGAACAGCAACCTACGCAGTTCTTGCAGGTGGTGTGGATATCTGTTATCCGGCGGGAAATAAAGCCCTGTATGAACGTATCCTGAGGGAAGGAGGAGGAATCATAAGTGAACAGCCTCCGGGTATGAGAGCAAGAAATTATTTTTTTCCGGCAAGGAACCGAATCATAAGTGGACTTGCGGATATGGTGCTCATCGTAGAGGCAAGAGAAAAAAGTGGTTCGCTTATCACAGCACAGTGGGCATTGGATCAGGGAAAAACAGTTTATGCGATTCCGGGACCTGTAAATGAGGAACTGAGTATAGGATGCCACAAACTGATATATGATGGGGCAGGAATCGCGTACAGTCCGGAAATTCTTCTCAGAGAACTGGGGATGAATTATGAAAATAAGGTAAAATCCGACTCAAAAAATGACTTAGGACTTGCAAGCGATTTGAAATTGGTGTATAGTTGTCTCGATTTACGACCAAAATCTACGGATTTTTTAATTCAGAAAACAGGCCTTCCGCCGAGGCAGGTCGGAAGCCTTTTGCTGGAGTTAAAGCTGTCAGGTCTGATCCGGGAGATCGGCAGACATTATTATATAAAAGAGACTTAAAACCGACATAAGACGTCGACTCTTGAAGCAACAGATCCCGGAGAGTTTAGCAAAAGTAGGAGAGGTAGCATGGCGAAATATCTGGTGATAGTAGAATCACCTGCAAAAGTAAAAACCATAAAAAAATTTCTTGGAAGTAATTATGATGTACAGGCATCAAACGGACATGTGAGGGATTTCCCGAAGAGTCAGTTCGGAATCGATGTGGATAACGATTTTGAGCCGAAATATATTACGATCCGTGGGAAAGGAGAGCTCCTTGCGGGACTTCGTAAGGCTGCAAAAAAAGCAGACAAGATCTATCTCGCAACTGACCCTGACCGTGAAGGAGAGGCGATTTCCTGGCATCTGATGCAGGCGTTGAAGGAAGATCCGGCCAAGATGCGCAGGATTTCTTTCAATGAGATCACCAAGACGGCCGTGAAGAATTCTATCAAGCAGCCAAGGGATCTGGATATGAACCTGGTAGATGCACAGCAGGCGAGAAGAATGCTGGACAGAATGGTAGGATATACCATCAGCCCGCTTCTCTGGGTCAAGGTCAAGAGAGGCTTAAGTGCAGGTCGTGTGCAGTCTGTAGCACTGCGTATCATCTGTGACCGTGAGGATGAGATCAATGCATTCATTCCAGAGGAATACTGGAGCCTGGATGGTGAATTCCGTGTCAAAGGAGAGAAGAAACCTCTCAAGGCGAAATTCTACGGCACAGACAAGAAGATGCCGATTCACAATAAGAAAGAAATGGAAGAACTTCTTGCGAAACTGGAAAATGCAGAGTATGAGATCACGGAAGTCAAGAAGGGTGAGCGTATCAAGAATGCTCCGCTTCCTTTTACCACCAGTACTCTGCAGCAGGAAGCATCCAAGACACTCAATTTTTCCACACAGAAGACAATGCGTCTGGCACAGCAGTTATACGAGGGTGTTGACATCAAGGGAAGCGGCACAGTAGGTATCATCACTTATCTGCGTACCGATTCCACCCGAATCTCCCAGGAGGCAGATGCAGCCGCAAGAGAATACATCGGACAGCAGTACGGAGAAGAGTATGTATCTGTAACAGAGAAATCTGTCAAGAAAGAGCAGAAGATCCAGGATGCGCATGAGGCAATCCGACCGACCGACATCACCAGACTGCCGGCAATGATCAAGGAATCTCTTTCCAGAGACCAGTTCCGTCTGTATCAGCTGATCTGGAAACGTTTTACTGCCAGCAGAATGGCGGCAGCCAGATATGAGACAACTTCTGTAAAGATCGGAGCAGGAGAATATACTTTCACCGTTGCGGCTTCCAAGGTAGTTTTTGATGGTTTCTTATCCGTCTATACACAGGAAGAGGATAACCAGAAAGGCAATGTCCTGAGTCAGTCCCTGGAAAAAGGCATGAAACTTACTCTGGAAGAACTCAAACCGGAGCAGCATTTCACACAGCCGCCGGCACATTACACAGAGGCGTCCCTCGTCAAGGCGCTGGAGGAACAGGGCATCGGACGACCGAGTACTTATGCGCCTACGATCACAACGATCATCAGCAGACGTTACGTTTCCAAGGAACAGAAGAACCTCTATGTGACAGAACTTGGAGAGGTTGTCAACAACATCATGAAACAGGCATTCCCAAGCATCGTGGATGTGCGCTTTACGGCGATGATGGAAGGCCTTCTGGACTGCGTGGAGGCAGGCACTGTCCAGTGGAAGACGGTTGTCAGAAACTTCTACCCTGACCTCAAGAAAGACGTAGATGCAGCTGAGAAAGAACTGGAAAAAGTTGATATCCAGGATGAAGTCACAGAGGAGGTCTGTGATGTCTGCGGCAGAAATATGGTCATCAAGTACGGACCTCACGGAAGATTTCTTGCCTGTCCGGGATTCCCGGAGTGCAGAAACACCAAGCCTTATTACGAAAAGATCGGTGTTGCCTGCCCGAAATGCGGCAAGGATGTCGTCCTTAAGAAAACACAGAAGGGACGTAAGTATTACGGATGTATTGACAATCCGGAATGCGATTTTATGTCCTGGCAGAAACCGTCAGACAAGAAGTGCCCTGTCTGCGGAAGCTATATGATCGAAAAAGGAAATAAATTGGTCTGCAGTCAGGAAACCTGCGGTTATGTAGAGGCAAAAACAAAAGAAGAAGACTGAATATAAGAATTTTCTGAAAATGCAGATAAAATCGAAAAAAATATAAAAATATCTTGCTTTTTCGTGGTGAAGCGTGTACTATTATCTTATAAAGATGGTTACATCGAATAAATCATTGAAGGAGGCCAAGATGAGCGTTCAGTTGTTAGATAAAACAAGAAAAATTAACAAACTTTTGCACAATAGCAGTTCCAGTAAGGTTGTGTTCAATGACATCTGTCAGGTTCTGATGGAGACTTTAAGTTCCAATATCCTGGTACTGAGCAAGAAGGGCAAAGTCTTAGGCATCAGTTTATGCCCGGGTGTGAAGGAAATAACTGAACTGATTGAGGATAACGTTGGCGGACACGTAGATGAATTGTTGAACGAGCGTTTTTTGGGAGTTTTATCAACTAAGGAAAATGTGAATCTTCAGACTTTAGGGTTTGAGCACGTTGACAGCAGCTGCCAGGGTATCATCAATCCGATCGATATTGCCGGCGAACGTCTGGGAACAGTTTTCATGTATCGTGATAATAAGCCATACGATATCGAGGATATCATTGTCAGTGAATACGGCACAACCGTAGTAGGGCTTGAAATGATGCGTGCAGTACACGAAGAGAATGCAGAAGAGGACCGTAAGCAGCAGGTTGTCAAATCAGCCTTCAACACTCTGTCATTCTCCGAACTGGAAGCAATTATCCATATCTTTGACGAGCTGGATGGCGAAGAGGGAATCCTGGTTGCGAGCAAGATTGCAGACCGTGTGGGAATCACCAGATCCGTGATCGTAAATGCGCTCCGTAAATTCGAGAGTGCAGGTGTTATCGAGTCCCGTTCTTCCGGTATGAAGGGAACCTACATCAAGGTTCTCAATGAAGTGATCTTCGACGAACTCGAAGAGATCAAAGCACAGAGAAACAAGAAAGCATGATCAGAGACTGATCAGAAATAAGAGTCTAAGAAAGCTCTTCTTCATCGGGCGTATGTCTGGTGAGAAGGAGCTTTTTTTTGCGCTGTACAGCAAGGAGGCACCGGATGCGTGTCCGCTGATCCTGTATAAAAAATTACTGAAAAACAGTAAAATAAGAAAATTAAAGAAAATCAAAGAAAAAAAGAGATAATATCTAAAAATATAGTAATTTATGACGATGAAAAGAGTTGCAGAAAATAACGGAATTAAATAATATAAGGACAGTGATTAGCACTCAAACGAAATGAGTGCTAGTAATCGAAAAGCAAGGCAACAATAAAGGAGGAAAATAGATCATGAAATTAGTACCTTTAGGCGACAGAGTTGTATTAAAACAGTTAGAAGCAGAGGAAACAACAAAATCCGGTATCGTACTTCCGGGTCAGGCACAGGAGAAACCACAGCAGGCAGAAGTTATCGCTGTAGGACCTGGCGGAGTTGTTGAAGGCAAAGAAGTTAAAATGGAAGTTAAAGTAGGAAACAAAGTTATCTACTCCAAATACGCAGGAACAGAAGTAAAACTTGACGGCGAAGAATACATCATCGTAAAACAGAATGATATTCTTGCAATCGTTGAATAATTATATTAAATCGACATTATTTTAGGAGGACAGTCATCATGGCAAAAGAAATTAAATTCGGCGCAGAAGCAAGAGCCGCACTTGAAGCTGGTGTAAACAAACTTGCAGATACAGTAAGAGTAACGATCGGACCAAAAGGAAGAAACGTAGTACTTGACAAACAGTTTGGTGCTCCGCTCATCACAAACGATGGTGTTACGATCGCAAAAGAGATCGAACTGGAAGACGGATTCGAAAACATGGGCGCACAGCTCATCAAAGAAGTTGCATCCAAGACAAATGATGTAGCTGGTGATGGTACTACAACAGCAACTGTTCTTGCTCAGGCAATGGTTCACGAAGGAATGAAGAACCTGGCAGCAGGCGCTAACCCGATCATCCTCAGAAAAGGAATGAAAAAAGCTACTGACACAGCAGTAGAAGCTATCAAAGAAATGAGCCAGAAGATCAGCGGCAAAGCACAGATCGCAAACGTTGCTGCAATCTCTGCAAGTGATGAAGAAGTTGGTCAGCTCGTTGCAGACGCAATGGAAAAAGTTTCCAACGACGGTGTTATCACAGTAGAAGAATCCAAGACCATGCATACAGAACTTGACCTGGTAGAAGGTATGCAGTTTGACCGTGGATATATTTCCGCATACATGTCCACAGACATGGAAAAAATGGAAGCAAATCTGGAAGATCCATACATCCTGATCACTGACAAGAAGATCAGCAACATTCAGGAGATCCTTCCGTTACTGGAGCAGGTTGTTCAGGCAGGTGCCAAACTTCTCATCATCGCTGAGGATGTGGAGGGTGAAGCTCTGACAACTCTGATCGTAAACAAATTAAGAGGAACCTTCCAGGTAGTAGCTGTCAAAGCTCCTGGATATGGTGACAGAAGAAAAGAAATGCTTCAGGATATCGCTATCCTGACAGGCGGACAGGTAATCTCTGATGAACTTGGACTGGACCTCAAAGAAGCTACCATGCAGCAGCTTGGACGTGCAAAATCTGTCAAAGTTGCAAAAGAAAACACAGTTATCGTTGACGGACTTGGAGACAAGAAAGCAATCGAAGACCGTGTTGCACAGATCCGTGGACAGATCGAAGAGACAAAATCCGAATTCGACAAAGAAAAATTACAGGAAAGACTTGCAAAACTGGCAGGCGGCGTAGCTGTTATCCGTGTTGGTGCTGCAACTGAAACTGAAATGAAAGAAGCAAAACTTCGTCTGGAAGATGCTCTTGCAGCTACAAGAGCAGCAGTAGAAGAAGGAATCATCGCAGGCGGTGGATCTGCTTACATCCATGCTTCCAAGAAAGTTGCTGAACTGGTTGCAACTCTGGAAGGTGATGAGAAGACAGGTGCAAATGTTATCCTCAAATCTCTGGAAGCTCCGTTATTCCACATTTCTGCAAATGCAGGACTGGAAGGTTCTGTCATCATCAATAAAGTAAGAGAATCTGAGCCAGGAATCGGATTTGATGCCCTGAACGAGAGATATGTAGACATGGTAGGAGCAGGTATCCTTGACCCGGTTAAGGTTACAAGAAGTGCCCTTCAGAACGCTACAAGTGTTGCATCCACTCTGCTTACAACAGAATCCGTAGTTGCAACGATCAAAGAAGATACTCCGGCTATGCCGGCAGGCGCACCAGGAATGGGCGGAATGATGTAATTAAAGTTTTCTAAATATCAGACCAGCGTCATAGACGCTGGTCTTCTTTTATGATAGAATAATGAAAAACAAAAGAAAGGAAAACAGAGATGAGTGATTTATATTCTGAATTTCTGGTAAAGAAAGAGCCGACATCCAAAGACGCCATAACAAAATATGGCCTGATCGGTCTGACCGTGCTTGCCGCTGTAGCAGGACTTTTATTCAATTTCCTGTTCCTTCTGGCAGCAGTTGTGCTTGGAATCGCATGCTACTTTATCGTGCCGAAGACAGACCTCGAATACGAGTATCTTTTTGTAAACGGAGAGATGGACATTGACATGGTCATGGCGAAATCCAAACGTAAGAAGGCCAAGACAGTGAACATCAAGGAGGCTGACCTTGTAGCCCCTCTGGATTCACACCGCCTGGATTATTACAACAGCAACAGTAAGATGAAGACACTGGACTATTCTTCCGGAAATCCATCCCATAAGCGTTTTGCGATCATCACCAGGGACAAGGGCGAGAACTGCAAGATCATTATCGAACCGGATGAAACGATGCAGCAGGCTATCAAAAATTCAGCCCCGAGCAAAGTTTTTTTGGATTGACACTGTAAATTATTTTTGTTAAACTATGGAACAAATTCAAAATAACATAATATACAAGGGAGGAAATGCAATGGGTACTATCATTGGTGAAGGAATTACATTTGACGACGTTCTTTTAGTTCCGGCTTATTCAAAAGTAATTCCGAATCAGGTAGATGTCGCAACGTATTTAACAAAGAAGATTAAACTGAACATTCCTATGATGAGCGCAGGAATGGACACAGTTACTGAGCACAGGATGGCGATCGCCATGGCGAGACAGGGCGGTATCGGTATTATTCACAAGAATATGACTATCGAAGCACAGGCAGACGAAGTAGACAAGGTAAAACGTTCTGAGAACGGTGTTATCACAGATCCATTCTTTTTATCCGCTGACAATACCCTTGAAGATGCGAACAACCTGATGGCGAAATTCCGTATCTCCGGTGTTCCGATCACAGAGGGAAGAAAACTGGTCGGTATCATTACCAACCGTGACCTCAAATTCGAAACAGACTTTTCCAAGAAGATCGGAGAGTGCATGACATCCGAGGGACTGATCACAGCCAAGGAAGGAATCACTCTTGAAGAGGCAAAGAAGATCCTTGCCAAATCCCGCAAAGAAAAATTACCCATTGTAGATGACGACTTTAACTTAAAAGGTCTGATTACGATCAAGGATATCGAGAAACAGATCAAATATCCACTTGCAGCCAAGGACGCACAGGGACGTCTGCTCTGCGGTGCAGCCGTTGGTATCACAGCTAACGTTCTTGCACGTGTAGATGCACTTGTTAAGGCAAATGTAGACGTTATCGTTGTAGACTCCGCACATGGACATTCCGAGAATATCCTCCGTGCAGTACGCCAGATCAAGGATGCATATCCGGATCTTCAGGTGATCGCAGGAAACGTTGCCACAGGAGCAGCTACCAAGGCTCTGATCGATGCCGGTGTAGATGCTGTCAAAGTTGGTATCGGACCTGGTTCCATCTGTACGACACGTGTCGTTGCAGGTATCGGTGTTCCACAGATCACAGCTGTTATGGACTGCTATGAAGTAGCTAACCGCTATGGTATCCCGATCATCGCAGATGGCGGAATCAAATACTCCGGAGATATCACCAAGGCGATCGCAGCAGGAGCCAATGTCTGCATGATGGGAAGCATCTTTGCAGGATGCGACGAGAGCCCGGGAACTTTCGAACTGTACCAGGGACGTAAATACAAAGTATACCGTGGTATGGGATCTATCGCAGCCATGGAGAACGGCAGCAAGGACCGCTACTTCCAGCAGGATGCGAAGAAACTCGTTCCGGAAGGTGTAGAAGGACGTGTAGCATACAAGGGACATGTTGAGGACACTGTATTCCAGCTTATGGGCGGTCTTCGTTCCGGTATGGGATACTGTGGAGCAGAAACCATTGAGAAGCTTAAGACAACCGGAAAATTCATCAAGATCTCCGCTGCATCCCTCAAAGAATCTCATCCGCACGACATCCACATCACCAAGGAAGCTCCGAACTACAGCGTGGATGAATAATTGTTTTGATTTTTATTCTTGCGAAACTAAATAAAGTAGTATATTATGTAATTGTTCGCAGGTAGTATCCCGCGAGGTGTTTTGCCATGAATATGGCAAAATCCCGAGACATATAGGGCAAAATGCTATCACCGTAGGTGATTTGGAAGGCATTTTGACCAAGTTACTGTGAACGAAGTGAACAGTAACATATTATGATATTATAACGACTGCATGACTGGCGGAAGTAGGATCACCTACAGGGAGTGCAGTAAGTAACGTGCCGACCGCCTGGGCAGCCTGTGTAAGCAACAGACTACCCAGGCGGTTTTTGTATCTTATTACAACACTAAAGGAGACGAATCATGGAAAGAATTTCACTGGAAAATGAACTGAAAAGCAACTCTTATCCGGGAAGAGGAATCATCATTGGACGTTCCGCAGACGGAACCAAAGCAGTAACAGCTTATTTTATCATGGGAAGAAGTGAAAACAGCAGGAATCGAGTATTTGTCGAGGATGGAGAGGGAATCCGCACACAGGCATTTGATCCATCCAAACTGACAGATCCGAGCCTGATCATTTATGCTCCGGTACGTGTACTGGGAAATAAGACGATTGTGACAAACGGCGATCAGACAGACACGATCTATGAAGGAATGGACAAACAGCTCACCTTCGAACAGTCCTTAAGATCCCGCGAATTTGAGCCGGACGGACCGAACTATACACCAAGGATCTCCGGTGTCATGCACATCGAAAACGGCGAATACAGTTACGCAATGTCAATCCTCAAGAGCAACAACGGAAATCCGGATGCCTGCCTCCGTTACACTTACGCATACGAAAAAGCAATTCCAGGTGAGGGACGTTTCATCCACACTTACAAATGCGACGGAAATCCGCTCCCAAGCTTTGAAGGAGAACCGAAACTCGTAGATATTCCGGACGATATGGAAGCATTCACAGAACTTCTCTGGAACAGCCTGAACGAAGACAACAAAGTTTCCCTGTTTGTACGTTACATCGACATCGCAACAGGAAACTATGAGACAAAGATTGTAAACAAAAACAAGTAAGATACGGAGGATGAGATAAGATGAACGAATTACAGTTAAAATACGGATGCAACCCGAACCAGAAACCTTCCAGGATCTACATGGAGGACGGAAGTGAGCTTCCGATCAAAGTTCATTCAGGAAGACCTGGATATATCAACTTCCTCGATGCATTCAATGGCTGGCAGCTTGTACGTGACCTCAAGAAAGCAACAGGACTTCCGGCAGCAACTTCTTTCAAGCATGTTTCTCCTGCAGGTGCAGCAGTCGGACTTCCGCTGACAGAAACACTTGCAAAGATCTACTGGGTAGACGATATGAACTGGAAAGAATTTTCCCCGCTTGCCTGCGCTTATGCAAGAGCGAGAGGCGCAGACCGTATGTCTTCTTTCGGTGATTTTATTTCTCTTTCTGATGTCTGCGACAAAGACACAGCAATGCTGATCAAGAGAGAAGTTTCCGATGGCGTGATCGCACCGGGTTACACTGAGGAAGCCCTTGAGATCCTCAAACAGAAGAAAAAAGGCAATTACAACGTGATCGAGATCGATCCGGATTATGTACCGGCTCCACTGGAACACAAGCAGGTATATGGCGTGACTTTCGAACAGGGACGTCAGGAACTTGCAATCGACGACGAGCTGATCTCCAACATCGTAACCGAGAGTAAAGAACTTACAGAAGAAGCAAAGCGCGACCTCAAAGTTTCTCTGATCATCCTGAAATATACACAGTCCAATTCCGTATGTTTTGTCAAGGACGGACAGGCGATTGGTGTCGGCGCAGGACAGCAGTCCCGTGTACACTGCACCAGACTTGCAGGACAGAAGGCAGATAACTGGTTCCTCCGTCAGAGCCCGCAGGTTCTTTCTCTTCCGTTCAAAGATACCATCAGCAGGGCAGAGCGCGACAATGCGATCGATGTTTATATCGGCGACGAATACATGGATGTTCTGGCAGACGGAGCATGGGAGAACGTATTCACAGAGAAGCCGGCAGTCTTCACAAAAGAAGAGAAGCGTGCATGGCTCGATCAGCTTACCGATGTAACGCTCGGATCTGATGCATTCTTCCCGTTCAGTGATAACATCGAACGCGCACATAAGAGCGGCGTGAAATTTATCGCACAGCCAGGTGGCTCTGTGAGAGATGACGCAGTGATCGAAACATGTAACAAATATGGAATGACAATGGCGTTCACAGGAATCCGTCTGTTCCACCACTAAGAATAAAGAACAGGTCTGAAATATAAATTTCAGATACAGCAGAGGAAACTTTGGTTCGGGAAATCCCATCAAAGTTTCCTCTGCTTTTTGTATAGATAATATCTGACAGATAAAGAATTACAGACAAAAAAAAACCAGGACTAAATCCTGATTCTTAAGAGCGATAGACGGGGCTCGAACCCGCGGTCTCGACCTTGGCAAGGTCGCGCGTTACCAACTACGCCACTATCGCATGTGTTCTGTTTGGAAGTTTTATTTGTTTTCCTCAGCGACAAGACATACTATACCAGATGAATTTGTATTTGTCAAATGTTTTTTTGAAAAAAATTAAAAAAATTTCAAAAATATTTTCCGGCATAAAAAACGGTGAAAATTTTGTGTAAATTTTGAAATCACGAAGTTCATGTGCTACAATACACACAGAATCGCCGGGAGACTGGCGAAGGTAAATCAGAAAGAGGTGACAAGATCTGTGAATAAGAGAACGACGGCTTTTTTACTGGGGAGTGTATTGTTGTGTCATGCATCTCTGGTTTATGGCGAAGTTCCAGATTATAATACTGTAGTAGAGGATACACAGAAAGAAAATAAGGCTGTGCAGATGTTTGAAACAGATGACGGCAAGGGAAATACGGTTCAGGTGGCAGCACATCAGGAGACACTCTATGTGACAGCCAGAAAGACAGGAATCTATACGATGCCTTCTGACAGCAGTGCAGAGCTTGCAGCGGTATCGCTCGGAGATCAGGTGGAACAGACTGCGATCTGCGACAATGGCTGGAGCAAGGTGGAAGCTGAGGCTGACGGAGAGAAAGTCATAGGTTACATACAGACACAGGCACTTAACAGCGAGAATCAGATTGTATCGATGGATGCGGAGGAGGTTGAAGTAACGTCCGACAGCAGTATTCTGGATTATCCGGGAAAGAAGGACGGAGAGGTTGTCGGAGAAGTCCTGGAACTGGACGAGGTGAAGCGGACAGGAACTGTCAACAATGTCTGGAGCAGGATCGAATACCAGAATGCGGACGGCACAGAGCAGGAAGGCTATATCCCGACAAGCTGTCTGAATGTCTCAGATGGTCAGGAGAGTACAGAAGCTTCCATAGATACGAAGAAAGATGCAGGCACTCTTCACAAAAGCAGTGGAAAAGGAGTCTTTTCGGATGCGCTGGAAACAGATGAGAGTGTTACTGAACAGAATGGCGTTCAGATCGGAAAGGCAGTAGCAGCCTCATCAGATGCCAAGCTCAAAGACCTTGGTGTGTTCAAGATCACACATTACTGTCCGTGCAGCATCTGCTGCGGGCCATATGCCAACGGAATCACTTCAACAGGTGTGACAGCGACGACAAACCATACGATCGCTGTAGATCCGTCTCAGATTCCTTACGGAAGCAAGGTCGTGATCAATGGACAGGTTTATGTGGCAGAGGACTGCGGCGGCGCGATCAAGACAAACTGCATTGACATTTATGTGGCAACACATGCAGAGGGAGAGGCAAAGGGCGTTTACTACACCGACGTTTATCTCATTCAGTAAATAAATATTCTGGAACAAAAAGATCTCCGGCAGAACCGATTTACGGAATCCTGCCGGAGATTTTTTATAAAAAGTTATCTTGCCAGGGTATAGATCTTTTCCATGTCTTTCATATTGAGCTGCTTGAACACGCCGATCGTGCGGGTATCTTCATAACTGCACTTAAAAGCGAGTTCATGGATCTGCTGATCATCAAGGTCAAGTCCAAGTTCATGCAGGCTGACAGGCATCTTGATCGAACGGAAAAAGTCCTCCATTGCCTCGATTCCTGCCAGGGCGGTCTTTTCGAAATCAAGGCCGCACGGGATATCGAATACGTTGGTCGCAAACTGTGCGAAACGCTCCGGATTTACATCGTATACATATCTTGCCCAGCTTCCCCAGATCGCTGCAAGACCGGCACCGTGAGTGACATCATAGAGTCCGCCAAGCTCGTGCTCAAGCTGGTGACATGCCCAGTCGCCACCGCCGGTTCCACATCCGGTCAGACCATTGTGAGAGAGGCTTCCTGCCCACATGATCTCTGCGCGGGCTGTGTAGTTGTCAGGTTCCCTCATAAGAATACGTGCGTTGTAGATGACAGTCTGCATCAGAGATTCACTGATGCTGTCTGTGATCTCCATAGTCTCGATATTGACGAAATAACGCTCCATGGTGTGCATGAGGATATCCACACAGCCGCTCTCCGTCTGATACTGCGGAAGGCTGTAGGTAAGCTTCGGGTTCATCAGGGCAAATTTCGGACGGCAGAGATCGCATTTGGCAGCACCTCGTTTCAGCCAGCCATCCTCATTGGTGATGACAGAGGAATTGCTCATCTCACTTCCGGAAGCTGCAATGGTAGGGATGACGCCGATCGGAAGACAGGCAGTCGGAACTTCTGTCTTGAGATAAAAATTCCAGACATCTGTCCATGGATTTGCAACGCCGTACCCGATCGCCTTGGCAGAGTCAATAACACTTCCACCGCCGACAGCGAGAATGAAATCTACGTTTCCTTTCTTACAGAGCTCGATACCTTCACGTACTTTGGAAAGACGCGGGTTCGGGACAACGCCGCCCAGGGTAACGAAATCAATGCCGGCATCAGTAAGACATCCGGAAACTTCGTCGATCAGCCCGGAAGCGACGGCACTCTTGCCTCCGTAATGGATCAGAACTTTGTGACAGTTCTCTTTCTTCAGAATATCACCGATCTGCAAATGAGAATCTTTACCAAAAATAACCTTTGTAGGGGCAAAATATTCAAAACTGCGCATAATAGTTACTCCTTATATACATTTAAAATAAATGACAAATTTAGAAACAACATAAATATAACATAATTGTAAAGAGAAATACACAAAAAAATTTTGGATTTTTTAATGCCCTGTCAGGAATGAAGCGAAAACATTCTGGACATTTCTTCTCTGGTGTAATATTATAAAATAACAAAAAGGCAGGTGATAAAATGGAAAATATAGTGATCATCGGTGCAGGTCCCGCCGGTATCTCAGCCGCTCTGTATGCTGCAAGGGGAAACATGAATCCGCTTGTCATTAACAACGGCATCGGAGCACTGGAAAAGGCGGAGAAGATCGAGAATTATTATGGACTGGAACAGCCGCTTTCCGGTAAGGAACTCTACGAGAGAGGGATATCTCAGGCGGAAGCCCTGGGAGTGCGTATCCTGGATGCAGAGGTCCTTGGGATCAGTGGTTTTGATACATTTACTGTCAAGACGACAGCAGGTGATTTTGACACAGTCAGCGTGATCCTGGCGACAGGAGGGAAGCGCAGTGCCCCGAAGATTCCGGGACTTAAGGAATTTGAAGGAAGAGGTGTCAGCTACTGCGCGGTCTGTGATGCATTTTTTTACAGAGGAAAGGAAGTTGCCGTTGTCGGAAACGGTGAGTTCGCCCTTCATGAAGCAGAGGAACTTCGGAATGTCACGCAGGATGTGACCATCTATACGGATGGGAAGGAACCGGAATTTTCCAGAGAACATCCGATCGCAGTCAATACGATGAAGATCCAGGCGATCGAAGGCGATGACAAGGTTTCCGGACTTCTGATGCAGAGTGATACAGCTGCACAGGATGCGGAAGCACCAGAGAACTCTTTTTATCCTGCGGACGGTGTCTTTGTGGCACTCGGTACGGCAGGAAGCACAGAGATTGCCAGACAGATGGGAGCAGAGATCACCGATAAGGGAAATATCAAAACCGACGAAGAGATGGCGACAACGATTCCGGGACTTTTTGCCGCAGGAGACTGCACAGGCGGACTTCTCCAGGTTTCCAAGGCCGTTTACGAAGGCAGTATGGCAGCCATCAGCGCCGGCAAATATGTCCGGCACAAAAAGGTATCATAAATAAAAATCAAGAAACACTAATCGTGGATCGAAATATCAAGGAGGAAGCATTATGGCAAAAACAATTACAGCAGAGAATTTTGAGCAGGAAGTTCTTAAGTCAGAGAAACCGGTATTACTGGATTTCTGGGCAACATGGTGTGGACCGTGCATGCGTCAGGGACCGATCGTTGAGGAACTGGCAGAGGAAGGATACTGCGTAGGCAAGATCGATGTTGACCAGCAGCCTGGTCTCGCACAGCAGTTCCGTATCATGAGCATCCCGACACTTCTGATCTTTAAGGATGGCAAGGAAGCAGAGCGTCTGGTTGGCCTGACTCCAAAAGCTGCGATCAAGGAACTTCTGGACAAATAAGGTCCGGGAAGGTTTATAAGATTTATGAAAATATTACTGGCAGCATGTAATGCGAAATATATTCATTCAAATCTTGCAGTATACGATCTTAGGGCATATGCGTCCGCTTATCAGGAGCATATTCTCCTGGGAGAATATACGATCAATCAGACAAAAGACGAGATTTTGAAGGATATTTATTTAAGTGGAGCAGATGTAGTCTGCTTTTCCTGCTATATATGGAACATTTCTTTTGTCAGAGATCTGCTTGAGGATCTTCACAAGATCCTTCCAGATGTAAAATTCTGGACGGGAGGTCCGGAGGTTTCTTTCGATGCGGAAGCTTTTCTTCGGAGGACTCCGCAGGTGACCGGTGTCATGGTCGGTGAGGGCGAAAAGACGTTCCTCGAGCTTGTGCGTTATTATGTGGACGGTGTGGGAACTTTATCTGAGATTCCAGGGATTGCTTATCGTGAAGGCGAGGAGATCCATCACAATGGATGGAGAGAACTTACGGATCTAAGTGAGATTCCTTTTGTATATGAACATCTGGAGGACTTTGAGAACAAGATTATTTATTATGAGAGCAGCAGGGGATGTCCTTTTTCCTGCAGTTACTGTCTTTCTTCTATTGATAAGAAGCTCAGGTTCCGTGATCTTGACCTGGTCAAGAAAGAATTACAGTTTTTCCTGGATCACAGGGTGCCGCAGGTCAAGTTTGTGGACCGTACGTTTAACTGTAAGCACGAGCACGCAATGACGATCTGGAAATATATCCTGGAGCATGACAATGGGATCACGAATTTTCATTTTGAAGTTTCGGCAGACCTTCTCCGGGACGAAGAAATACAGCTTATGAGCAGGATGCGTCCCGGACTTATCCAGCTTGAGATCGGTGTACAGTCCACAAATCCGGACACCATTCATGCGATCCACAGACATATGGATCTTGACAAATTGGAGAGATGTGTTGCGAAGGTGCACAGCTTTGGAAACATCCACCAGCACCTGGATCTGATCGCAGGACTTCCGTATGAGGATTATGATACTTTCCACCATTCTTTTAATGATGTGTACAGGATGAAACCGGATCAGCTCCAGCTTGGTTTCCTCAAGGTGCTCAAGGGTTCCCTGATGGAAAAAGAAGCAGAGAAATACGGGATCATGCATAAAGAAAAAGAACCATACGAAGTGCTTTCTACTAACTGGCTGTCCTATAAGGAAGTCCTGAGACTTAAGATGGTAGAGAGTATGGTGGAAGTTTATTACAACAGCGGACAGTTTCAGAACACACTGGAATATCTGGTGCCGCAGTTTGCGGATGCGTTTACCTTTTATGAGAAGCTGGGAGCTTTTTATGAGAAAAAAGGCTACAGCGAGATCTCACATTCAAGGATGCGCCGTTATGAGATCCTGCTGGAATTTCTCCGTGAGGAAACAGATCTCGATGCGGATGTGGCAGCACAGCATATGCTCTATGATCTGTACTTAAGAGAAAAACTTAAGAAACGTCCTTCGTTTGCAGCAGATCAGAAACCGTATGAAAGTGCTGTATGGACTTACCGTAAGAAACATAAGATTTCAAAAACAGCACACATAGAAGCTTTCCCGGATGGGACAACAATTCTGTTCGATTATGAAAACAGAAATCCACTGTCCAATAATGCACACACAGAAACGATAGAGCTGGATTTGGACAACATAGAATGAGGTGATAAAAATGGGAATGTTTGATCCGAAAAAAAGAAAAATATTTGCTGCTGTGATCGCAGTCATTCTTGTCCTTGCAATGGTAGTTCCAAGTGTTCTCTCCATTCTTTTATAAGAGGTATAAGATGAAACGGAGGATGAACATATGAAACTGGGGCAGCAGGCAATGGAGGCACTTAAAAGTCAAATCGACGGTGCACTTGAGATCGGAGATGATCTGGTTGTTGCGGGCGTGATCGCAATTGAGGGAACACAGATCCTGATCGAGAAGGAGAAAGAAAAGCTTCTTGAATATTTTTCAGATGGATTTCTCTGGAATACCGTCCGTACACTGGAGAAGTGCAGAGTACCGGAGATGCTTTCTGAGCCTTTTAAGGATGAGATCCATGCCAGATATGATCTGGGAACAGGCGGTGTTTTGAGCGGTCTGTGGAAGATGACAGAGGCTTCCGGAACAGGACTTCGTGCAGACCTTCGTGCGATCCCGGTCCGCCAGGAAACAATAGAGATCTGTGAGAGACTGGATGTAAATCTGTACAAATTACTGTCAGATGGTGCTGTCCTTCTGGGGTGTACAGATGGGGCGAAAGTTGTACAGGAATGTCTTCATCAGCAGATCCCGGCGGCAGTGATCGGCAAGGCTGTTGAGGGGAATGACCGGCTTCTGTACAGCGGCGGGCTGACCCGCTATCTGGAACGTCCTTCTCAGGATGAACTGACCAGATTTTCCTGGGGAGAGAAATGGAGAAAAGATAAGAAATGGCAAGACTGAATATCGTACTGCATGAGCCGGAGATACCGGCAAACACAGGAAACATTGGCAGAACCTGCGTGGCGACAGGGACAAGGCTTCACCTGATCGAGCCGCTGGGGTTCAGCCTGAGTGAAAAAGCAATCAAACGTGCCGGGATGGACTACTGGAAGGATCTGGATGTGACTACCTATCTGGATTACGAAGAATTCCTTCAGAAAAATCCCGGAGCGAAGATCTACTACGCAACAACCAAAGGACTTCAGACCTATACAGATGTTAAATTTGAGGACGACTGTTACATCATGTTTGGCAAAGAAAGTGCCGGAATCCCGGAGGAGATCCTTATGAAACATAAGGAAAACTGTATCCGCATTCCAATGATCAATGACATTCGGTCACTGAATCTGAGCAATTCAGTGGCAATCGTTCTGTATGAGGCACTGCGTCAGAACAACTTTGACCACATGCAGCTCCAGGGAGAACTGCATGATCATAAATGGGAATAAATTCCCGGCAAAATCAAATAAAGCTGCACTGCTGACCGAAAAGGAGGGATCTGCATGGAACTGGAAAGATATCGTATCTACTCGGAAATTGCGCGTGGAATTCGCAAACCGTTTCTCGTTTTCAAAAATGCAAATGTGTTCATGGCTCACTCCGGTGAGTTCTGTAAGGGAGATGTGGCAGTCGAGGATGGCATCGTAATTGGTGTCGGAGAGTATGAAGGAGAGACAGAGATCGATCTGGATGGGAAATATCTCTGCCCGGGATTTATCGACAGCCACCTTCACCTGGAATCGACACTGGTAACTCCGGGAGAACTGATCCGGCAGGCTGCACAGTGCGGCACGACTACATTTATTGTAGATCCGCATGAATCCGCAAATGTCTCAGGAACTGACGGAATCGACTATATCCTGGAACAGACCGAGGAGGTTCCGGCAAATGTCTATGTGATGATGCCTTCCTGTGTACCGGCTACACATGTCGATGACAATGGATGCACCCTCACTGCAGGAAAGATGAAGGCATATCTCAATAATCCGAGGATCCTGGGACTTGGCGAGGTTATGGATGCACCGTCTGTTGTAAACGGAAGTGTATCCATGCATGAGAAACTGTCCGTTTTTAAGGACAGAGTCCGTGACGGACATGCACCATTTTTGCCGCCGGGAGATCTGGCTGCATATGCACTGGCAGGCATTTCCACAGACCATGAATGTGTGACTTATGAGTATGCCATGGAAGAGTGCAGAAATGGAATGCAGGTGCTGATCCGTGAAGGAAGTGCCGCCAAGAACCTGGAAGCGATCGTTAAGGGAATCGTAGAGCATCACACCGATACCTCAGGATTTTGCTTTTGCACCGATGACAAGCACATCGAAGAGATCCGAAAAGAAGGACACATCAATTTCAATGTCAGAAAGGCAGTTCAGCTTGGGCTGAGACCGGAACAGGCACTCAAGATGGCAACAATACAGGCAGCGAAATGCTATGGACTGCATCATCTTGGTGCGATCGCACCGGGATATCAGGCAGATTTTGTTGTGTTGGATAACTTAAGTGATATGAATGTCTTGGAAGTGTACCATAGGGGCAAAAAGATCATCAAGGATGAAAAAGTTGAGATCCGCCCATGTGATCCTCAGCTCAAAAATACAGTACATCTTCTGGGATTCAGGGAATCTGATCTCTGCCTTACGTGGAGAGAAGGAAAGGTACATATCCTTAAGATGCTGGAAGGACAGATCGTAACAGAAGATGTCCAGGAGGAAGTTGGCTATACAGAAGAAAAGGGCCGGAAAGTATTTAAACCGGATGGAACCTATCAGAAGATCGCAGCAGTCGAACGTCACAAAAACACCGGCAAGATCGGCGTGGGAATTGTCAAAGGATTCGGGCTTCGCGGTGGTGCGATCGCATCGAGCGTGTCCCACGATTCACACAATCTGATCGTGATCGGCGACAATGATCATGACATGTATCTGGCAGTTCAGGAACTTCTCCGCACGCAGGGCGGCTATACCCTGGTTGAAAACGGACAGGTATTCGACACTCTGCCGCTCCCGATCATGGGACTTATGAGTGATGCCGGATATGAGAAGGTAAATGAGAAGCTGGCACGCATGATACCAAAGGCACATGAGATGGGAATCCCGGAGGGCTTTGACCCGTTTATTACTCTGTCATTTATGGCACTTCCGGTCATTCCGGAGATCAGGATCACGCCAAGAGGTGTATATCTGACCCAGGAAGACCGTATGATCCAGAGCCCGTTTGACCGTTGAACCAAAGATTTACAAGATAACAAAAAGGCAAGGTAGAGAAATCTACTTTGCCTTTTCGAGCGTAAAGATAAATTCTGTTCCGACGCCCTCGGTGCTGATCACATTGATGTGCTGCCCGTGAGCGGAAATGATCTCTTTGACGATCGCCAGTCCGAGACCGGTGCCTTTCTGGTCTTTGCCGCGGGAGCGGTCGATCTTATAGAAACGTTCCCAGATCTTGTTGATGCTGGATTTCGGGATCCCGATGCCATGGTCCTTGACGGAAACAAAGATCTTGTCGTTTTTCTCCGTCGTTTCGATCGTGATCGTGGAATGATCCGGGCTGAACTTGATCGCGTTGCTGAGAAGATTATACAGTACCTGCTGGATCTGTTCGATGTCTGCACGGGCATAGAGTTCCTTGCCTGATAAGACCAGTTCCAGAAGGATCTGCCGCGTCGTGCAGGTACCCTCAAAAGAAGCAGCAGTGCTTTTGATGACCTGGTTGATATCGAACGACTGGATGTTGAGCATACGCTTCTGGATGTCCAGTTCGTTGAGTGTCAGAAGTCCGCGGGTAAGTTTTTCCAGACGCTCTGCCTCGTAGGAGATGATCTTGAGGTATTTTTCCTAGATC
>NZ_JBBMEI010000053.1:0-23469 GCF_040096655.1 Blautia intestinihominis
GCATAGAATCCATATCAGTTTTGACAATATTATCTTTGATGGCTGGAGTATGTTCCATCTCTTAAATGAGTGGGCAGAAGTATATCGAAATGGAAAAGCGGAAATGCCGATTACTTTGTCTTTCCGGGATTACGTGCTGGGACTGGAGCAGATAAAGTCTACCTCTGCTTATGAGAAAGATAAAAAATATTGGGAAGACCGGGTGGAGACTTTTGCGGACGCACCGGATCTGCCGCTTGCAAAGAACGAAAGCCAGATTACAGAGCAGCGTTTCTGTCGCCGGAGCGCAAAACTGTCACAGAAAGAATGGCAGTCTGTAAAAGACGCGGCGGGAAGACTGGAGGTAACGCCTTCTGTTCTTTTGATGAGTGCTTATGCGGAGACTCTCCGCTTGTGGAGCGGTAATAAGGATTTTACACTTAATCTGACGCAGTTTGACCGGAAACAATTGCATCCGGAAGTGAACAATCTGGTTGGAGATTTTACAACACTGACATTGCTGGAGATAAAGAATGCAGGGAATAATTTTGCGGAAAGGACAAAGGCAATTCAGAAGCAGCTTACAGAAGATCTGGAGCATACAGCTTATGGCGCGGTTGAACTGGAGCGCGAATTAAAGAAAAAGACTGGAAATATGCGGGGCGCTATTATGCCGGTAGTGTTTACCAGTGGCCTTGGCGTGGAGCAGTGGAATGAAGGAAAGTGGCTTGGAAAACTGAACTATAACATTTCACAGACGCCGCAGGTGTGGCTGGATCATCAGGTGGTTGAAATGGATGGCTGTTTATGCCTGTTTTGGGATTCCGTGGACGAATTATTTTATCCGGGAATGCTGGATGAGATGTTCCGGGCATATACCGGCCTGCTTCATACGCTAGCAGTTCATCCGGAGATCATGCAGGAAAAAACGGCAAGTCTGGTAACAGCGGAAATTTCAGAAAAACGGCGTCAGGCGAATGAAACGGCGGCTGAATTTGAAGAGAAAACGTTGGATGGATTATTCTTGGAGGCGGCAGACAAATTTCCGGATAAGGAGGCGCTGGTAACGTGCAGCAGGCGGATGACTTATCGGGAGATAAAAGAAGAGGCGTTTTACATTTCCGGGCAGTTGAAGAGCATGGGAATAAAAAAAGAAGAGACGGTAGCTGTATTTATGGAAAAAGGGTGGGAGCAGGTAGTTGCTGTTTATGGAATCCTGTTTGCCGGAGCCGCATATCTTCCGATAGATATCCATAATCCGAGAGAACGAGTTGAAAAGATTCTCCGTGACAGTGGAACAAGAATCATTCTTGTGCAGAATCAGGCGTATGATCAGGATACCGAATGGCTGCACGAGTGGGATTGTATTTCTGTGTCTGGATTAAAAACCGATTCTGAATACAAAGCACAGGAGAATAAGGCGGGAGACCTTGCGTATGTAATCTATACGTCGGGAACAACCGGGATGCCGAAAGGAGTAATGATTACTCACCATAATGCAGTGAATACAATACTGGATATCAATGCACGCTATCAGATTACAGAACAGGATACGGCGTTTGGAATCTCCAATCTTCATTTTGACCTGTCTGTTTATGATGTTTTTGGCGTTTTAGGCGCAGGTGGGAAATTGGTTCTTCCGGATCCGGAATATGGAAAAGATCCAGCGCATTGGATTCACTGGTTGAATCATGAGAATATTACCGTATGGAACAGCGTGCCAGCTTTTGTAGAAATGCTGGCAGAATATGAGGAATATCAAAGGCAGGTAACTTCACAATCGTTGCGGTTGGTAATGATGAGTGGCGACTGGGTTCCGGTTTCACTTCCGGGGAGAATCCGTAATCTGTTTCAGAATGTTGAGATTGTTGCACTTGGAGGAGCGACGGAAGGCAGTATTTGGTCCAATCATTTCGAGATCCCAGAGATTGTGCCGGAAGATTGGAAGAGTATTCCGTATGGGAAACCGCTTGCAAACCAGAAGTATTATGTTCTGGATCAGAATATGGAAGATTGCCCTGACTGGGTACCGGGAACACTTTATATTGCCGGAGATGGCGTTGCACAGGGATATTTAAACGATAATGAAAAAACAGAAGAAAAGTTTGTTGTTTTAGATAGAACTGGGGAACGATTGTATTGTACTGGAGATGTGGGACGGTATTGGAATGAAGGTAATATTGAATTTCTTGGAAGATTGGATAATCAGGTAAAAATCAATGGATATCGGGTAGAATTGGGCGAAATTGAAGCTGCATTACGAAGGATTCAAGGTATAACTGAAGCGTTTGTTTTTTTTAAAAGGGATAATGCGATAGAAGACATATGTGCTGTATTAGTAGAGGAAAAAAGGTATCGTGACCGGATAGACAAGTTTTATAAGGAAATGTTAAAAAAAGATCTTCCGATCTATATGATTCCAACAGAATATATTAAAACGAATGCTATTCCGCTTAATTCAAATGGGAAAAAGGATATTCATAAAATTTTGATTGTTGCAGAAAAAAATAGAAAGCCTATTTTTAAAAAGAATAATAATTGTAAACAGCTTACTCAACTTCAGGAGCAATTACTCGCAATTTGGAGAGAAGTTTTAAAAATTGAAAATATTGATATAAATGATAACTTTTTTGAAATAGGTGGAAATTCGATACAGGCAATACAAATTACTAACCAAATGACGGAGAAAATAGGGTGTTTTATGGATATCGGCAAGTTATTTGAGTATCCGACTATCAGCAAAATCGAAAGATATATATTAGAGGAAACGTAATGAGTAAATACATATTTAATAATGATACCGATATTTTGGAGTTTTTGGAGCAACTTAGAGAGAATGGCATTCAAATTTGGGGAGAAGGGGAGAAAATTCGATACAGATCTAAAAACAGACAATTGGCACCGGAAACATTAAGGATTCTTAAAATGGCTAAAGGTCAAATTTTAGATTTCTTTCGAATGATCGAAAAAAATGTGATTCCATTAACATCAATACAAACAGCTTATGTTGTGGGACAAACGGCTGGGTGTGAGTTGGGAAATATAAATGCGCATTATTACATCGAATATACAATAGAATCTTTGGATGTTGAACGACTTGAGCAAATGATAAATCTGGTTATTTCTAAAAATGATGCATTACGGTTGATTGTAACACATGAGGGGAAAGCGAGTTTTTTAGATAATGTGCCATATTATTCTGTGCCAGTTTATTCATTATATGATGGGAATGATAGAGAGCAAAAGCGGCTAGAGAGAAGTCATCATAGGTATAATTATTATAAATGGCCCATGTTCCATTTTTGCGTTGGGAAAACATCAGGAAAGACAAGTGTTTTACATGTAGATTTTGATTGTATTATTTTGGATGCATGGAGTGCAAAATTACTGTTGAACGAGATTTTCAGTTTGTACTATGGAAAAGATGTTAAATTTCCACGAATCTCTTTTATGAATTACATGAGATTAAAAACAGATAAAGGAGATTTGGAAGCTGAAGAATACTGGAAAGAAAAAGTAAAAAATATGCCGAGCTTTCCCAAACTGAATTACCAGAAAAAATTTGCAGAAGTGCAGAATGTAAGATTTGATAGAATTGAATGTGATTTTTCTTTTATAGAAACACAACGATTATATCAGAAAATAAAAAACTATCATTTTACTCCTGCTGCAGTAATTTCTACAATTTTTATGAAAACACTGGCACAATATAGTGAAACTCCAGGACTTTCCATAAATGTAACATTGTTTAATAGACAGTTATTGCATGAAGATGTGAATGGGATACTGGGTGAATTTACTAACAATGCAGTAATATCATACCAAGAAAAAACGGATTCTTTATTGGATGCTATTCGAGCAACTCAAGAACAGATGTGGCGGTTAGTTCAATATAGAAAATTTGAAGGAAGCAATATATTAAAAATGCTTTCTTCAGGTAGAGCAGGAAAAGCGATTATGCCAGTAGTGTTTACTTGTATGCTGGAGGGGAATGTGTCTAAGGTAACAAAAAAAAGATATTCATTCAAAGAAGAATATGCGATAAGCCAAACACCGCAGGTGGTTTTAGATCACCATGTAAGAGATGATTTGGGATATTTGAAGATTTCATGGGATTATATTATTGACATCTTTGATAAACAATATATTACTGATATTTTTGGCGCTTATGTAAATAATATAAAGAAATTTATGGAAAAATATTAGGGAGAATAAAAATATGTTTGTAAAAGAATTGGAAATTACTTTGGAAAATGGAATGAAAATTTCAGGAGAATTAGATTTGCCAGAAAGGCAAGGTCAATGGAAAACGATTATTTTATTTCATGGTTCCGGTCCATCTGATCGGCACGCTACAGTTGAATCCATGGGAGGTATAGTATCCCGTAATTTTGATTTATTGAGCGAAGGGTTTGTGAAAGCTAGATATGCGGTATTTCGTTATGATAAAAGAGAAAATTATGATATAGAAATAATTATTCGGGATGCCAGAGAGGTAACGAGATTTGTTTCTGGCTTGTCTGAAGTGGAAGGAATTCTGTTTTATGGATGGAGTGAAGGAGTACGAGTTTGTACAACTTTAGTTTCAGATTTTCCGAATGCGCAGGCTTTGATTCTTCAGTCGGGTATTGCAGAAGGATGGAGTTCCTATTTCTCTTATATATTGCGCGAACTTACAGTAGAAAAGTTGAAAGAGTTGGATAACAATAATGATAGCATATTAGAAATTTCGGATTTTTTGAATTGCATACCGGACTCCACATCTATCTCTTTCTCTCTGTATTTACTTATTCTTGGTACGGATAAGGAGGGAAATATGAAATTTAATGAAGAACTTGATCCAGAAGGGAAAGGAAGATTCAGCATAATAGATAATTGGATACCATTGGCAGATGAAATAGTTGCAGATCCTACTACTTTAATTCGATTTGCTGAAAATGCTCCTGGAGAAACATGGGCAGGAATATTAGATGACATAAAAAAAATCCAATTACCTATTTTAGTACTTCATGGTTTGAATGACGGATGGATTTCTCCGGTAGAAGCTGTGCAAATAGCAAAGGCAGCAAGGAATAATGCAGATATAATTTTGTTTAAAGGGTTGGGACATTCACTTTCTAAGGTAAGTTCTCCATTAAAGGATGAAGGCGGTACTATAGAAGATGAGGTTATTGTGAGAGTCGTAGAATGGCTTAAAAAGAATGTGGAATAGTTGAGGAAAGGAAATGTATATGATGAACGATCGAGAGTTTTCTAATAGAAAGGAAACATTACATGGAGAATTTTATGAAAATGCATTGAAATATCCAGAGAGAATTGCGCTTATCTATGAAAATGAGAAAGTTTCTTATAAGATGTTGCGTTTATATGCGTTGCGTGCAGCAAACTATATGTGGCAAAGAGGAGTAAGAAGAAATGATAAGATTGTAGTTATATTGCCGAGAGGTATTGGACAAGTAGCTGCATTGTTAGGAATTCTTGCAATAGGTGCAGCGTATGTTCCGATTGCGATGAAGCAGCCGTTAGGACGTCGGAAAAAAATCATAGAAAATGTCAAGCCGGCTCTTGTATTGCAGGATGAAGCCTTTTTAGAAGAGAATCCATGGACTGGGTGTATTGAAAATAATTCAAAAGATACTGCCTATATTATTTATACATCGGGCTCTAGCGGAGAACCTAAAGGAGTAGAAATGAGTCATGTGGCTGCAATGAATACAATAGAAGAAATTTTACATATGTGGAATATTGGTGCGGAAGATTCCGTATTAAATATATCAGCATTTGATTTTGATTTGTCGGTTTTTGACATATTTGGTCTTTTAACTGTTGGAGGGACAATTGTTTTAATTGATGAAGACGACTTTAGAGATCCAGAAGTATGGAAAAATCTGATAGAGATTTATGGAATTACTATTTGGAATAGTGCCCCCGCGTTATTGGACATGTTTTTGATAATGGGGGAAAATAATCATTTTGGTAAATTGCGGTTGGCATTAGTGTCAGGGGACTGGATTCCTTTATATTTACCGGAGAAATGGTATAAAGTAACTTCAGCAAACTCGCAATTTGTAGCGTTGGGCGGAGCGACAGAAGGCGGAATTTGGTCCAACTATTATTGCGTTTCAAAAGTAGATAAATTGTGGAATTCTATTCCTTATGGGCAAGCATTACCAAAACAGAAATATAGGATTACGGATGAAAATTTTGTGGAGTGCGGAGTTGATATTCCTGGTGAATTGCAAATTGGAGGTGGAAGTCTGGCGAAAGGCTATATTAATGATGAAGAGCTAACAATGAAAAAGTTTATTACGGATGTAAAAGGGGAACGTTGGTATAGAACAGGAGATCGGGGAAGGCGATGGGCAGATGGAACGATAGAGTTTTTAGGGCGAATGGATACCCAAGTAAAGATACGTGGACATCGAATTGAGTTGGGAGAAATTGAAAGTGTATTAAAAAGTATTTCAAGAATAAAAGAAGCCGTAGTTGTTGCTCAGGGGGATAAATACCATAAAGAATTAGTTGCATTTTACTTGGGAGAGTACATTGCAGAGAGTGAAATAGAAGATTATCTTAAGATACATCTTCCTGAGTATTCTATACCGAATTCTATAAACAGATTAGAAAATTTTCCTCTTAATGCAAATGGAAAAGTTGATAGAAGAAGATTGGCAGAATATCAGAAAACTGATAGTGTGGAAATAATGTCTGACAAAGTATTAAATATTGTACTGATGATTTGGGAGGAGCTATTGAAAAATAAAGTGGCTGATTTGGATGAGAACCTTTTTAAGATAGGTGCAGACAGCTTGCTTGCGGCTAGATTTGTTGCGGCTATTAATGCTCGTTGCGGAATAGAGGTACGCATGAAAGAGGTCTTTATGAATCCATCAATTAACGCACTAACAAAATTGGTTGATAAGAGAAAAAATACAGATATAGCAGAATTTGTAGAAGAGGGGGAAATTTAAAAAATGCAGGACACGAAAAAAGTAGCAGGAGAATTATTAGTAGAGCTTGAAAAAAAAGGCGTTACTTTTGAAACTGTTGATGGAAAATTAAAATATAAAGATTCCAAAGGGAATTTTACAGAAAATTCTAAAGAGAAAGTTAAAAAATATAAAGAAGAAATAATTGAAATTTTGAAGAAAAAACAAACGATAGACGAGTTTATTACGGATAATGATTATGAAACTAATGTATATCCTTTGACTGATGTGCAAGCAGCCTATTTAGTTGGAAAAACAGAAGCTGTGAAGTGGGGTGGAATTGGATGTAAAGGATATATTGAGGTTGATTTTGGTTCCTACAGTGCAGAAGAACTATCAAGAGCTTGGAAAGTATTGGTAAATAGGCATGAAATGCTAAGAGCGAAAGTAACAGAGGTCGGATTTGAAATTTTAGAGAGAGATGAGATTGATTATGAAATTAAAATAGTAAATCTACAAAAAATGGCAGAGAGGGAAAAAGTAGATACTTTATCTAAGATTAGGGAAGATTTTAGTGAATATGTTTTTCATACGGAGGAACCTCCATTATTTAAAGTGCTAATAACGAAGCGTATAGAAGGAAATTTTTTCCATCTACTTGTTGATTTAATTGTTTCAGATTTTGCAAGTGTGCAACTTCTGATTTCTGAAATGGGAGAACTTTTGAAAGGAGCTTCATTAGAAAAAATAAGGTATAAGTTTTCAGATTATGCAATGTTCAATCAACAACGTAAAGGAAGTTTAAAATGGCATCAGGATAGAATGTATTGGTTAGAAAGACTGAAAAAATTACCGGAGGCTCCAATTCTTCCACAAGATGGACGAGCCGCAGATAAGTGTGAAAATACATATGAATTTTATCGATTTCAGAAACATATTAATCAGTCTGACTGGAAACGTATAAAGGAAATTGCAGGAGAATACGGAGTAACAGTTTCATCGGTGCTTATTGGTATATACGCAGAAGTTATTTCAAGGTGGAGTTCGAATAAACATTTTACACTCAATTTACCAATTCAAAATAGACCAACTATCGGAAATAATACTAATTCCATAGTAGGAGACTTTACAGCAGTGAACTTGCTAGAAGTAAATGTAACTCAAAATATGAGTTTTATAGAAAGAGTCAAAGAAATTACAAAAAGATTGATGGAGGATTTAGAGCATAATTCTTTTTCTGGTGTCGAAGTGCTAAGAGAACTGAGTAAAGTGTCTGAAGAAAAGGAATTATTAATGCCGATCGTATTTACAGGGGTTTTGAAGACTGATGGCACTGTAGGCACTATTGAATATGGGTTTAGTCATACCCCTCAAGTATGGATTGATTGTCAGATAGTCGATGAGATAGATTCAGAAGATCAAGAAAAAGGCCTGATGATAAGCTGGGATACAAGAAAAGGTGCGATAAAAGAATCTATTGTAACGGAGATGTTTGAGTCTTTTACTGAAACAATAAGAATACTTGGAATAAAACATTCGGAAGAATGGAAGAATCCATTGGAAATTATAGTGCCAAGTGCGAGTAAGAAAAAAGTAATTTGCGAACGAAATAAAGGTATTACGAATCAATCTCGTATTCAACAGAGATTTGTTAAGTATGCGAAAAAGAATTCTAATAAAACTGCCGTAATAGATGCTGTTGAAACAGTGACATATGGAGAATTGTTGGAAAGAGCAGAATATATAGCAGGTTATTTAAGAAAAGAATTTGTGGAAAATAGAACTGGACTGGTTGCGATAAGAATGAAAAAATCTGTAAATCAAATTGCAGCAGTAATGGGTGTTTTGATTGCTGGATTTTCTTATTTACCTATTGATATAAAACAGCCATTGGCACGACAAGAAAAAATTTTATCAAAAGCAAATGTTATTGTGGAATTGGATGAGAAAAAAGTAAATATGATACTTCAGAATTTGGAATACCGATTAGAAAAGCATCCAGAATTCCAAAATCCTATTGCATATGTAATATTTACTTCTGGCTCTACAGGAGAGCCTAAAGGTGTAGTAATGTCACATACTGCGGCACAAAATACTCTTATATCTATTGAAAATATGTATAATATCTCGGAAGAGGATACAATCCTTGGTATTGCGGAACTGTCATTTGATCTTTCTGTATTTGATATATTTAGTGTATTGGGAGTTGGTGGAACATTAGTATTACCGAATCCAGAAAAAGGACCAGATGCATCCCATTGGGGCAGATTACTTAATGAATACAAAGTGACCTTGTGGAATAGTGTTCCAGCGCAGGCGGAAATGTTAGATGCTTTTGCGTCTAAATCGGAGAGTTATCCGACAGTTAGATTAGTACTGTTATCCGGAGATTGGATAAATACTAGTCTGCCAGGAAGACTAAGAAAGATTATGACCAACGCTCAAATGATTAGTTTGGGAGGCGCTACGGAAGGTGGGATTTGGTCTATATATCATGAAATTGATGAAATAGAAGAAAGGCCTACTATATTATATGGAAAAGCTTTGCTTGGACAGTGGATGGGAGTTGTAGACGAGGAATTGAGAATTTGTCCGGAATATGTTTCGGGGCAAATTGCCATAGGAGGATATTCTTTGGCAGAAGGCTATTTAGGAGATACAATATTAACAAAAGAAAAATTTGTTTATCTGGAAGAAGAAAAGAACAGGATTTATCTCACTGGAGATAATGGAAGATATGTAGAGAATGGCGACATTGAATTTTTAGGCAGATTAGATAATCAGGTAAAAATCAATGGGCATAGAATAGAAATTGCGGAAATAGAAAATGCAATACGTGGAATGCAAAATATTGAAGATTGTTGCGTGGTTTATAATCAAAGTATAGGGAAGGGTGTGCTGATAGCTTTTATAAAAAATAAAATATCGAGCATTTCCTATACGAAAGAAGAATACAGAAAGCAGTTAGCCTTTTTTTTGCCACCAGCAATGATTCCTTCAGAGTTTGTAAATGTAGAGAGTTTTCCACTTTCTACTAATGGCAAAATAGACAGAAAAGGACTGGCAGAGAGTATACAAAAGAACATCAAGGTAAAGCATAATGCAAAAGCAACTTTAATTTCGCAAAAGAAGGAATATGTAGAACTTGCTAAAAGTATCAAAAAAATCGTATGCTCTATTTCTGGAAATGATTATATTGATTATGAAGATAATTTATTAGAAAATGGACTTGATTCTTTGTTATTATCTCAGATTTCTGGGCGCATAGTTAGTGACATACAAGAAGCACAAGGCATGAGATTTGATGAAATATTACGGGCATCGTTGACGATGCCAACAATTATGGGGATTGCTCAGTATATATCGGATTGTAAAAATCCTTCAAAAAATCAAATGCATAGTAATGCAGGAAATCAAACAAGAAATTCATATACTGTTGTATATATATTTGGGGATAACGAAAATGAAATAAGAGATGTTCTTATAGAAAAGTTGAGCGCTTCAAACATAAGTTGTAAGAGAGTGGGAGGGCAAGAAATAATTGAAAGATGTCATGAAGACATAAATGTTAAAAAGAAATATATTATTGCCTTTTCCGAAATGGCTTCTTTATGCATAACTAAGGCAAGTGAACTATTGGGGGAAAACATTATTATTAACCGCATTTTTTTAATAAATCCATCTAAAGCAAAAGAAAGTGATTTATATTTAGGAGATATAAGCATAATTGACGGAAATTCAGTTGCTATTAAATCTTGGGAAAAGGCTGTTTTAGGTAACGTTAGAGAATTTGAATCTAATAGTAATGACATTTTTGATATTATTATGAGGGAACTAGAAAATGATAAATAATCGCAGAACAATCTGTATTCTTGGCGGAACAGGTACTGTTGGTGTGACAGCGTGTAAGGTTTTAAGTAAGTTAGGCTATTCATTAAGAGTCAGTGTACGGAATATAGAAACAATAAAAGATACAGGAATGTATATGGCTCCCAACATCCAATTATTTGAACTTGATATTGATAAGGAAAGTAATATTGGAAAATTCTTTAAAGGAAGTGATTTGGTAATAGGAGCAATCGGACCTTCCGCAGACTATAGTGAAAAAATGTTACTTGGAGCAATGGCAGAGAATATTCCGTATGTTGACCCAGGAGGAATTCATTTAATTAGAAAAATGAGGAATTCTAGCATGAAAGGTACCGCTATAGTTGGTTCGGGAATATTTCCGGGGTTATCAGGATGGATGTTGTCTTCTGTGCTTAAAGAAGCTTTCAATGATGACTTAATAGAGATGATTATTGGAGGTGTCTATAATTTTTCAAAAGCTGCCGCAATCGATTATGTGGAAGAAATAAAAAGTTATAAAGCTGGAATTCCTATGGCATGTGTGCGAAATGGAAAAATTTTACCTGCTCAGAAAAGAAGTCCGCTGAATCTTCCAACAAGAATTTCGAAATTATCTATATTGCCATATGTTACAGAAGAAATTCAAGAAATTATACAAGGGAAATATATGCTTAATATTGATTCATATACGGCGGCACCTGTAAGTTTATTTTCAATAGTAAATAAGGCGCATTGTCAAAAAAAAGATTTAGTAAATGCATTAATGGGACAGAAAAATAGCAACCAAAAAGCTTTTATATGGGTAAGACAAAATAAAGGAAATGATAGTAGATGCATTTATTTTGAAGGAAAAAATCCGAGTGTTTTAACTGGCGAAATATTAGCGATTACTGCCAATGCAATATTTGAAATGCCTAGGAAGGATGGAATTTATACAATGGCAAGTTATCTTGAAAAATATCAAGTGTTAGATGAACTTAAAAAAATAGATAAGTTCAAATCAGAGGGAAAGATATGAAGAAAAAACAGATTTTAGTATGTGGAACAGGATTTGGGAAAATTTATTTGAAAGCTATTGCAGAAAGTAAAGAATATGAGCTTATGGGTATATTGGGAAAAGGAAGCGATAGATCCAGACTTCTTTCAAAGAATCTAAATGTGCCAATGTATACGGATATTAAAGAAATAAATCAAAATGTTGATGCAGCATGTGTAGTTGTACCTAATGCGGCTGGAGGTGGAAACGGTGCCAATATAGCTAAAAGTATACTTGCAAAAGGGATACCAACATTATTAGAACATCCTGCTCATGAGGTAGAAATTGTTAATTGTATAAGAGAATCCGGAAGTGCCGCTTTTATGTTGAATCCATTTTATCGGTATATCAAGCCAATTCGAGATTTTTTAGAGGCGGCACAAATAATAAGTAAACATGCTCATCTTATAAATGCATCCTTGGAATGCGCTATACATGTATTATATGATGGAATAGATATATTGGGGTGTGCGTTGGGAGGCTTATCAACATGGAAATTGGGAAATGTAGCAGAATCTTATACAACTTCTATGGCAGGAGGGGGTAACAGAGTTATTAGTGGTATAATTGGAATGGTTCCGGTAACATTTATAGTGAATACCAATGTGGATCGTAACGATATAGACCATCCATTACATTTATATCATAGAATAGAATTGACATTTTCCACAGGGCGGCTCTGTCTGGTCAATACCCATGGTCCGGTAATATGGCTTCCTTTCTTGCATATGCCAAGAGATGAATATGGAACACTAAGTATTAATGTAGAAGAGGAAGTAAATATACCCTCTGGTGTTACTATAGGAAATGTAATGTTACCATCAGTAAAAGAAACGTTTGAACAAATATGGCCGGATGCAGTAAAGAAAGCTTTAGAGATTTTATTTAAGCAAAATAGAACAGAAAAAATGTCCATGGCGCAATATCAAATATATGTATCAAAATTATGGTCTGAAATATGTCAGAAAGTGGGCTATATGAATATCGTTGATTATGACAATTTTGGTGACATAAAAAATATATTTTATGATTTGGAAAAAAGACATTTAATAAAAAAGGAGAATGACGGGATTGAATGAAATTGAGAATGTATACGGAGAGACAGTAGAATTTTATGATTTATCAGCTCTTTCACAGATAGGGAACAAAAAAATTGTTTTAAACAAATTTGCTGATATGGTTAAGGATTTAGATGGAATCATTTTGGATATAGGTGCAGGAACTGGAAAAACAACAATAGAGATGGCTAATATGATATGTGATAAAGAAATAATTGCTTTAGAACCATCGGCTTATATGAGAACAGCGTTTATGGCAAGATTAATGGAGCATAATGAAGTTAAAGAGAGAATTTCTCTATTGCCGATAGATGTAGGTAAATATTCATTTCGAGATAAAATAAGTGGTGTAATGTGCATGGGAGTACTTGGTCATTTAAAAAGGGATGAACAAGAAAAATTATTGTATAAATTAGATAAAAATTTGAATATAAATGTCCCAATCCTGATAGAACTTTTAGAACCGAAATTTCTTGTTGCGCCAGTAGGAAGCAGAATATCGGTGGCTACTCAAGGAAGATTGCGCTATGAGACGTATATTACCGATATAAAGCAAGTGGGGATGGATCAATGGACATGGAGATTGACCTATAAAGTTTTTTGTGGTAAAAACATAGTTAGTACTGTAGATAGCCTAATGTCGTGGAATTATCAGAGTGTGGAAAAAATTTTAAACCAATTGACAAAAATGCACTTTAGAACAGCTAAATTATCAGAAACATTATTACTTGCAATAAAAGCACGATAAATATGAACTTCAGATAAAATTAACTCTCGAACTGTCAGGTGTTCCTAAAATGCCATATTTATAAGATAATTTAGCGATGTGCAGGGAGAATAATGAGAATTAATATTAAATTGTCAGTACAATGGGTTTTAAAAGTGACTTTATCGTCTTGTGAGATGCAGAAAGAAATGGAAGTAAGTGAAGTTTGTAATTTACATTAAGTAGTGTCTGCTTTTTACATGATTACAAAATTTGACTTTTTACTTTGGAAGTTGTAAAATTTAATTAGTCTTATCTAACTTCGGGAGGAATGCTTGTACATGACAAACCAATACATGAATAATCTTTATCGTGATCTGCTCTCTAATTCACCGCAGACAATAACCATAGATATTCCAGCAGACATGGGGACAGGGCAGATTTTACAGGTGGTCACGAAACAGGGAGCAGTTGTTTCGGACTGGAAAATGAATTATTTTTCAGATATGAACGTGCAGGGAGTGAGTAGCGAAGAATACATTCAAATGTTGTTCTGCTTCAATGATGGAGTTTCCTGGAATATTGCAGATAGCCGACAAAGTATCAGCATACAAAAAGGTGAGTCCTGTATTTATCGTGGACACGGGAAAATGGAATATCTGTGCTATTCCAAACAAAACGATTTCCTTTTCAAAAATGTAAAAGTACCATTGTCGTATTTCCGTAAAATTATGAATGACTATTTTGATGTTGGTGAGATTGAGGTTTATCAGAAAAAACTATTGGAAGGTATATCAAAAGTAGGTATTACTCCCTATATGGAGCACATTTTTGCGGAACTGAAAGACTTCACGCAATATCGCGGCGGATTGGGATACCTGTTTTTGGAAAGCAAAGTTTTTGAGTTGTTATCTGTATATTTGAGTGAGATTTTGGAACTGAGTATTCTTGCGTCAACTTATATAGCAATTTCCAGAAGTGACCGAGAATCCATCATAGAAGCGAAGAGAATCATTGACAGTCAGCTTGCTTTGGCACCAAGTTGTGAGGAATTGGCGCGAAAAGTCAATATTAGTACTTCAAAATTGTCAAAGGGTTTTTCCTCGCTGTTTGGAACATCGGTTCATGCGTATATTATAGATCAGCGATTGGAAAAGGCGGCAAGTCTACTATTAGAAAGTAATTTGAACGTAAGTCAGGTGGCAGCATTTGTAGGCTATTCAAAACCGAGTAACTTTGCTGCGGCATTCAAAAAGAAGTATGGGGTAATTCCTAAAAACTATAAAACGGAAAATACGATTGGTTAAAATTAAAAAATACCGATTTTGGGTAGAATAAAACCGTTTTTGGGTTGGAAATGTAGGCGTAAATTGTTATTATATGTGGTGTAGTTAGAAAATGCTAACTACACCATTTTTTAGATAGGAGGATACTGGTATGAGTTCCCAGAAAAAAAGTTCCCGGCTTGAGGGAAAAGATTTAATTACTATCGGCATCTACACCGTCATCTATGTCGTCATTGTTATGCTGGTGGCGATGCTTGGCTTCATCCCCATTTTTATTCCGCTGATGGCGGTGCTGTGTCCTTTGATTGGCGGCATCCCCTATATGCTGTATGTTACAAAGGCTAAAAAATTCGGGATGACTGCAATCATGGGTTTCCTGATTGGCCTAATCATGGTGTTCTTCGGCAACGGCTATCTTACTATGGTAACTGGTCTTGTTGGCGGCCTGTTGGCTGACGTGATCCTGAAAAAGGCAGACTACAAAAGTGCAAAGAGTACAGTCCTTTCCTGCGGTGTGTTCAGCATCTGGGTGTTTGGCAACTTTGCTCCCATTTTCCTGAACCGTGAAAGCTATATGGTAATGCTGACTGAAGGATACGGCGCTGAATATGCAGCTACCCTTAATACATATATGCCTATGTGGATTGCGCCTATTTTGCTGGTTGCCTGCTTTGTGTTTGGCCTTGTCGGAGGTATGATTGGGAAAGCCATTTGCAAAAAGCACTTCCAGCGTGCCGGTATTGCATAATGGCGCGGGAAATTCTGCTCAGCAAAAAAACAGAACAAGGGTTGCGGCTCGATCCGCGTACAAAACTGTTGCTCATCTTCATCATAAGCATTTTTGTCATGGGTGGAACAGGCGGAGAAGCTATGGGACTGATCCGCCTTGTTCTTTGTGTGGTTCCGGCTATATTGCTGCTTACCTCGAAACAATGTGCAAAAGCTGTGGGCTATATTGCTGTGTTTTCTGTTTTTTATGCTGTCCAAATTTATGTTTTGCCGCACCTTACGGGGATATTGAATTTCCTTGTTCTGTTTACAATAGGATTCTTCTGCCGAATCCTTCCCAGTGTTGCGATTGCTGCCTATGCAGTGAAAACAACAACGGTCAGTGAATTGATTTCCGGCATGGAAAGAATCCATATGCCTAAAGAAGTGACGATCCCCTTAACGGTCATGTTCCGCTTCTTTCCAACTGTCTTTCAGGAGTCAGAAGCAATCAGTGACGCTATGAAAATGCGTGGGATTAAACTTGGAGGGAAAAAATCTTCAAAAATATTGGAGTATAAGCTGATCCCGATGATTACCTGCTCCGTGAAAATCGGTGAGGAACTTTCCGCTGCGGCAATTACCCGTGGCCTCGGCGCTCCTGTCAAACGCACAAACATTTGCCAGCTTAAATTCAATTTTGCCGATGTGGTGCTGATCTTGTTTTGTTGCTTTGTAGTGTTTTGGGCGATTGCTTCCCCGATAATTTCCGCAGGAGGGATTTTGCCATGATAGATTTTCAAAATGTTTCTTTTTCTTATGGTGAAGAATCCAGCGGCGGAGGGATTAGAAATGTCAATCTCACCATAAACACAGGGGAATTTGTTTTACTCACGGGAGAATCCGGCTGTGGGAAAACAACGATTACCCGTTTGGTAAACGGGCTGGTGCCTCATTATTACGAGGGCAAATTAGAGGGCGATGTCCTTCTGGACGGAAAAAGCGTATCAGATACGCCGCTTTATGACTTGGCTGCTATGGTGGGATCTGTATTCCAGAATCCCAAAAGTCAGTTTTTCAACGTGGATACGGATAGTGAATTAGCCTTTGCCTGTGAAAATTTAGGCTATCCTCAGGAGGATATCCTGAAAAGGATTGACCGGACAGTTTCCGATTATCATATTGAAGATTTGATGGGGCGAAGCGTGTTTGCTCTGTCCGGAGGCGAAAAGCAAAAAATAGCCTGTGCTTCATCAAGTGTATTGCTGCCGGGAATTATGGTCCTGGACGAACCATCTTCTAATTTGGATATGGCTGCTATTGATGACCTGCGGCAGGTCCTAAGCCTCTGGAAAAAGCAGGGCAAAACAATTCTGATCGCAGAACACCGCCTTTACTACCTTCACGATCTTGCAGATCGTGTGCTGTATGTAAAAGATGGGGAGATTGAACGGGAATACACGCCTGCTGAATTTGACAGCTTATCGGATGGCACTCGAAAAGAAATAGGGCTGCGGCCGTTTTCTCTCTCGAAGTTGAAGCCTGCGAATCAGTATCAGGCGCATACAGCTAAACAGATGGAATTTCAAAATTTCTGCTTTGCGTATAAAAAGCGCGAACCGGAAAGCCTCCATATTCCGAGTGCAGAACTGCCTGTTGGAGAAACGATTGCCATTATCGGTCTGAATGGCGCTGGAAAATCTACTCTGGCCCGCTGTATTTGCGGACTGGAAAAGAAGTGTGGCTTTTTGCAGGTTGAGGGGAAAACCCTTGATTGGAAAGCCCGGCTCAAACATTGCTACATGGTAATGCAGGATACCAGCCATCAGCTATTTACCGAAAGCGTGGCGGATGAAGTGCTTCTGAGCATGGACAACAAGGATGAAACTGTTGTGGATAAAATCCTTAAACAGTTTGATCTGCTGGAATATAAAGACAGGCACCCGCTTTCTCTTTCCGGCGGGCAAAAACAGCGGGTAGCGATCGCGTCTGCCATTGTGAGTAACCGGGAGATCATTGTGTTTGACGAACCAACAAGCGGGCTTGATCTCAAACATATGAGGGAAGTTGCGCGGAGTTTGAAGTCACTCGCGGATCAGGGCAAAACGCTTCTTGTTATTACGCATGATCCGGAGTTGGTGATGGCGGGATGTTCGTATGTAGTCCATATGGAAAAAGGGCAAGTAAAAGAAAGCTATCCATTGGACGAATCCGGCAGTAAAAAGGTTTTGGATTTTTTCCGAATCCGCCAGTGAATTTTAGAAATTATGAATGTCAGGGCCGCCTTGACTGGACAGAAAGATAATGATAAGAGGCCGCTTTACTTTGGCGGCCTCTTGTTTTTGAAGCACAGACAGTACGGCTCAATATAAGGAGGGCTTATGTTCAAAAAAATCTTTGAGTACGCAGGGCCATATAAGAAAAATATGTATGTGGCCACGGTTGTCGTACTGGTCAGCGTTCTTACGGGTATCCTGCCTTTTGTGCTGGCCTATCAGGTCATTTCGCCATTGGTTATGGGCGATTCTGTTGAAACAGAATTTGTTTTATTGCGTGTTATAGGGGTTTTGATCTGTCTTGTTTTGCAGGCGTTTTTTTATGGATGGGGATTATCAATTTCTCATAAAGCAGCATATAACACATTGTTGCGGCTGCGGGTATCTCTGCAAAAGAAGTTTGAGAAACTTCCCCTTGGCATTGTGGAGGAAAAAGGGACAGGGACAATCAAAAAGCTGTTTGTCGATGATGTGGACAGCTTGGAATTGCTCCTTGCTCATTCAGTCCCAGAGGGTATCGCAAATTTACTGATCCCGCTGGTGATTTATGTTGCTATGTTTTGTGCGGACTGGAAACTGGCTCTTATGTCTTTGGCCTCTATCCCGATCAGCCTGCTCTCCATGGTCATTATGTACTCTGTTGGAATGAAGCGCATGGGTCCCTACTATCAGTCTGCACAGAAAATGAACAACACGATCATTGAGTACATCAATGGTATGGAGGTTGTCAAGGTTTTCAACCGGGAGAGCGAATCTTACGAGAACTTCCGCAAGGATGTAACGGACTATCGGGATTATACCTTGGCATGGTATAAGGCCGCCTGGCCCTGGATGGCGATATACGGAAGTCTACTGCCCTGCACTGTTATTCTGACTTTGCCTCTTGGGGCATGGTTTGTTCTCTGTGGCATAAGCACTTTACCTGATTTGATTTTAGTCCTCTGCCTTTCCCTCAGCATTGGGATTCCTCTCCTGAAAGCACTGGGCTTTATGGAGACGATTCCGAATCTGAATTATAAGATCACGGCACTTGAACAGATGTTAAATACGGCACCGCTGCAAGCTGCTGAGGATGATTTCCACGGACAGGATTTTAACATTTCTTACGATCATGTTTCCTTTGCGTATCAGACGACACAGCCTGGCCCAGATGGGAAACCGATAATAGCGGAAAACGAAGTCCTCCACGATATTACCTTTGTGGCACAAGCAGGACAAAAAACTGCCCTAGTTGGTGAATCCGGTTCTGGCAAGAGCACCCTTGCAAAACTGTTGATCCACTACTATGACCCGCAGAAAGGGAGCATTTCCATTGGCGGGCATAAACTTTGTGATATGAGCCTGGAGGCATTGAACAGCCGCATTTCCTATGTGGCTCAGGATCAGTACCTGTTTAACACCTCCCTGCTGGAAAATATCCGTCTTGGACGTTTGGATGCTACCGATGAGGAAGTAATGCAGGCGGCGAAGAAAGCCCGGTGTATGGAGTTTCTGGAAAAGCTGCCGCAAGGTATTCACTCCATGGCGGGCGATGCGGGGAAAATGCTTTCCGGGGGGCAGCGCCAGCGAATTTCCCTGGCGCGGGCAATATTGAAGGATGCCCCGATTGTAGTGCTTGACGAGGCTACGGCCTATGCTGATCCAGAAAATGAGGAAAAAATGGAGGCTGCTATTGCGGAGCTGGTGGAGGGAAAAACCTTGGTAGTTATCGCTCACAAACTTCCCGCTATAATGAACGCAGATCAAATATGCGTTATGGATCACGGAAAGATGGTGGCAACCGGAAAACATCAGGAGCTGATTCAAGCTTGCCCAGAATACCAAAAGTTGTGGAAAGCGGCTCAGGACAGCGCCGAGTGGAAAGTATCTACTGCAAAGGAGGGAAGATAAATGTTTGCATTGATTTCAAGAATCCTGAACCTCTCCGGGAGGTATAAAAGCCGTATTCAGGCTGCATTTCTATGTGCATTTGTCGAGTCCATTCTCTCCAAAATGCCGATCTTCATGGCGTTTATTGTCTTGGCCGGGTTTGCTGATAATACGCTGACTGGAAAGACCTGTCTGTTTGTCGGACTTGGATTATTAGCTGTTGTAGTGGTTCAGACAGTGGTTCACTATTTGAGCGACCGTCTGCAAAGTGCCGCTGGATTTATGATCTTTGCTGATAAACGGATGGAGTTGGGAAATCATTTAAGAAAAATGCCGATGGGTTACTTTACATCGGGGAATATTGGAAAAATCAGCTCTGTTCTCAGTACGGATATGGTATTCATTGAGGAAGTTTCTATGAGTACCATTGGCAACATGATGAGCTATATGCTGTCTACTTTGGTTTTAGCTGTTTTTATGTTCGTACTGGATTGGAGACTTGGGCTGATTGCGGTAATCATTACCTTGCTGGCATCACTGGTTGCAAAATATATGAATAAGGTTTCCTTCAAGGAGGCTGTCGGGCGTCAAAACCAAAGCGAGAATTTGACGGATGCGGTCTTGTCTTTTGCTGAAGGAATTGGGGTTATCAAAAGTTACAATCTGCTCGGAGAAAAATCTGACGAATTAACGGAAAACTTCAAAAAATCAAGGGATGTCAATACGAAGTTTGAGCAGAAAATGACACCGTGGACCACTGGCTTAAACATTCTCTATGGCGTGGGTATTGCCGCTATCTTCGGTTTATCCGTTTTTTTACATCAGGAAGGCGTACTCTCCCTGGCTTATCTTTTGGGCGTGCTGCTGTTTGTCTTTGATCTCTTTGGACCTCTGAAAGCTCTTTATGGAGAAGCAACCCGACTGACCGTGATGAATGCCGCATTAGACCGCATTGAAGCTGTTTTGGACGAGCCCGAACTTCCCGATAACGGAAATCAACATATTCTGTCACAGGCACAGCCGGATCAGCCAGAAGTACAATTTAGCGATGTGGGCTTCGCCTATCAGGACAAGGAAGTCCTGCACAACATCAGCTTCTCTATGCAGAAGAATACCATGACCGCACTTGTGGGACCGTCTGGCGGTGGCAAATCCACGATTGCGAACCTTCTGGCGCGGCTGTGGGATGTGAAATCCGGCAAAGTGACAATCCGTGGTACAGATATTCGGGATGTACCTCTCGCCGAACTGATGGAACAGATCAGCATGGTTTTCCAGAGGGTGTACTTGTTCCAGGATACCATTTACAACAATATCAGCATGGGTAAACCGGACGCTACCGAGGAAGAAGTCTATGAGGCTGCAAAAAAAGCCCGCTGCTATGATTTTATCATGGCGCTGCCAGATGGATTCCAGACAGTCATCGGTGAAGGCGGCGCTACTCTGTCCGGCGGCGAAAAGCAAAGAATCTCTATCGCCCGATGCATTTTGAAGGACGCACCGATTGTCATTCTGGATGAAGCGACTGCAAGTGTTGATACCGATAATGAAAGCTATATCCAGGAGGCAATCAATGAGCTGGTAAAGGGTAAAACATTACTTGTGATTGCACATCGCCTGAATACCATCCGTCAGGCAGATCAGATTTTGGTGATCTCTGATGGACGGATCAGCGAACAGGGAACCCATGACGAGCTTATGGCAAAAGCCGGGATTTATCAGGATTTTGTAAATATCCGTAAAAAGGCTTCCGGCTGGAGCCTTGCATAAAGGAGGAACCGATGAAGATTCATGCGTCCGGGGAGGATTATCTGGAGGCTGTGCTGATTCTTCAAAAGAAGCAGGGTATGGTCCGATCCATTGATCTTGCCCGGCACATGGGATTCAGTAAACCGAGCATCAGCCATGCAGTAGGTGTGTTAAAGAATGGCGGTTTCCTGACTGTCGATGAAGATGGATACCTCAATCTGACTAATGCCGGGCGGGAGGTTGCCGAGAAAATTTATGAACGCCATCAGTTCTTTACGGAGCAGCTTGTAGCTGTCGGGGTTGATCGGGAAACTGCAGAAAGAGATGCCTGTCGGATAGAACATGTAATCAGTGAAGAAGCTTTTGAAAAATTGAAAACTTCGGTTGAAAAAAAGTATTAGTACAATGTTGATTCACCGAATCTTTTATGTTCATCATACTATAGAATTGTTGAGAAACGTGAAACAGGGTATGAAACTCGTATACTAAAAGACATTCAGAGTGGAATTACACTAGAAACACTTATGGCAAAAGGACATAGGAAAACGCCGGAAGAAAAAGCAGCTGTTGCGAAACAAAAGAGGAAACAGAGGCGAGCAAAACGGAAAAAAGAAGCAAGAGATAATCTGACCAAAGAAGAGATCTTGCAAGATGACCGATTTTTCTGTATTGCTGGTTATACCTCCGGAGGTGCACCGTATGGTGTCACCTGGGAGGAAAAGGATTTGAAACCTTGGGAAGATTTGGAAGAAAATGAGTGAGTTGCCAGTGCAATCTTATTTTTCTCTTGTGACAGAAACAGGTTCCTTTTTTGCCGGAAGTAAGTCTGAACTGATCTCTGGAGCATCGAGCAGTACAGTGAAATTTTGCTGAATGATCTCTAGGGTTTTCTGCTTTTTCTGCAATTCCTGTTTTTCCCGGACAGTAGCATCCTGTTCAGATTCAAGATTTTCAATCCGCTTCTGGATTTTATTAGAGCTTGGGATTTTGGTGATACCGAGATCCTGAAGCTCTTTTTTTAGTGAATCGTGGAGCTGGTATTCTGCCTGATGTTTGGTGCGGTATGCTTTTGGATTTTTAGCAGATTTACAATCTTCAATTACTTTACGACAAAGCCGGTAAGAATTGCAGTGTTTCTGAATGACTTTCTGCGTGCTCAGCTCACTGTTGATTTGTGCTATTCTTTGGTCGGCAACTTTCACAGAAGCTTCAATGTCAGATACATGCTGCCTGAAATCGTCATAATTCAGCAAGTTATTTTCGGAAAGATAGTTGAAGGTGCGGGCTGCCTCTTTTAGATTATTGAGCTTTGCCCATCGTTCAAATCCCTCTCGATTTCCAGTTGTGACATAAGTGGAGATATTGATATACAAGCGAGCTTCTCTGGACAGATGTCTTGGAGTTTTTACTTTGCTACGATTTTTAGCCAGACGGATGCGAACATTTTCTTCGGAATAATAGCTTCCGAGAGATTTCATATAAGTGAAGTTCTTCTGCTCCGGTGCACGGAAGGACAGGTGCTTTCCCTGCCGGACTTCATATCCGGCTAACTGCATCTTTTGCAGAAATTCCTCATAGTTGATGGAAGTCCAGATTGATTTATCAACTGCGACACGTAGCTTGGCTTTCCAACTGGTGCCACGATGATATTCCATGTTCTCTTTATAGCTTTTACCTTTTTCTCCGGTTGGCATGCTGGTGGTAAGTCCATTTTCATGGCAGATACGATTACTGATTCTGCAGAGTTTATGGTAGCTCCGCTTATTGGAAACATACTTGTGATGATCAACAAAGCTTGCAGCGTTGAAGATGATATGATTGTGAATATGATTTTTGTCAACGTGTGTGCTGATCACGTACTCATATTTTCCTTTCAGCACTTCGTCAGCAAATTGTTGACCTAAGCGATGGGCATTTTCGGCATCAACTTCTCCAGGTTTAAATGATTGGATCAGATGAAATGCCAGGTTATCGCCTTTATCCATTCCATTCTTTTTTGCCATTTCTCTTGTCATAGAAAATTC
>NZ_JBBMEI010000054.1:0-23063 GCF_040096655.1 Blautia intestinihominis
AAGAGCCGGATGCGGAAAAGCCGCACGTCCGGAATTCTGTGAGGGATACATTCGGTAACGGATGTATCTACTCGACCCAACCAAATTCCAGTTATAATAAATGTAACAAATTCAATTTATCGAAGTTTTCTACTGTACCCCGTGCGACGGAGGCAATTATGCATGAAGGGAATGACAAAATTATGATCTATACCTGTACCTATGTATCTTCACTGGGAGATATTTTGCTGGCGGCTGATGAAATCGGCCTTGTTGGTCTGTGGTTTGAAGGCCAGAAATGCACAACCGTCCCTGTCAAAGCAGCTTATGGAACTTGAAAAGAAGCTGGGAAAGCAGCTATTGATCCGTGGAAAGAAAAAAATTACCCTTACAGAAGAAGGGGTTATCCTGCGGAAACGGAGATTGGCTGGGAAGACATAAAATATTTCAAGCCATCACAATATCTGGTCATGCATTCACTGGTATATCGGACAGAAGTTTTAAAGAAATCCGGTGTCAGATTACCGGAGCATATTTTTTATGTGGATAATATTTTTGCATACTATCCGCTGCCATATGTGGAGTCGCTGTTTTATATAGATACGGATCTTTATCAGTATTATCTTGGAAGAGAAGACCAGTCTGTGAATGAGAAGGTTATGATCTCAAGAATCGAGCAGCAGATCAAAGTAACAAAAATAGTTGCAGAGTGTGTGGATCTGAAAAAAGTAAAAGAAAAGAGCCCGAGACTCGCAGACTACATGTTGGGACTTAAGGGAACAGCTGTTTTTTTATTCCAAGTGTACTTACAAGTTCTACTATGCTCTTTTCTTTATATTCTTCAACTGTTATAATGACCTTATAAAAACATAGGGAGATTGCAAATGTCTAAAGCTGAATATCGTTACTATGAACTTTCACGGGATCTTCCGCTGCTTGTTTTGACCGGTGAAAAATGGGAAACTGTTTATGGAATGGATAATATGCATTTTCATAATTATCTGGAAGTCGGTTACTGTCATTATGGAAATGGGATCATACAGTTTGCAGAAAAAGAAACGCCTTACCATGCAGGGACACTGACGTTCATTCCCAAAAACATTCCGCATCGTACCTGTCCGGTGCCAGAAGAACATAATCGAAAGCAGAAATGGGAATATCTTTTTATAGATACAGACAGCATCCTCAAAAAAGTTTTTGAGGATGCGCCTGAAAAGTATACAAAAATGCAGAAAAATCTTTCCAGAGAAGTTCTGGTGCTGGATAGCAGCAAAAACGCTCTGGCTGTGGAACTGCTGCAGATGATAATAGAAGAAACGCAGCAGAAAAAATATCATTATAAATATGCAGTTTTATCGCTTACGTTTAATTTTCTGTTATTTTTTGACCGGCTGAACACGCTGGATTCAGGGGATGAACTTTCACATTCTGATGCAATGGATTATGTTCGAAAGATCATAAACTATATGGAACAGCATTACACAGAGGATATAAAGGCAAAGGATTTTGCCAAAAGCTGCGGGCTGAGCGAAACTCATATGCGAAGGATTTTTTCTGAATATACGAATATGCCGCCTTCTGAGTATCTGAATGTGGTTCGGATCAACAAAGCATGTGAGCTGCTTGCACATGGCAGTACTTCCATCGAGGAAGTTGCCCGTTCTGTTGGTTATCCGGTTCTGTCCACGTTTCTTAGAAACTTCAGAAAAATAACAGGACTTTCCCCAAGTGCCTGGCGCAAAAAAGCACTGGAAAACCCACAAAATATAGCGACTTATCAGATTTCTGTGCTGAAAGGCTGGTAAGCTGTAAAACAGGAGAATATATCTTATGGAAATAAAAAACTGGACCTACGAAGAATACCCATCTTTTGACGAAGAGATAGAGGGCGTTACAAGAATCCCGACAACCGGAGATGAGAAAGGAACTTATATTTATTCGAATGTGGAATATGCCAACATGGATGGTGTGCCGCTTCACTTACAGATCATTACACCACAGACAAGAAACACCATAGACAGTGATACATTGCATCCCTGTCTTGTGTATGTCCAGGGCTCTGCGTGGCTTGAGCAGAATATCAATGCGAAACTTGGAATACTTTCAAGACTGGCTGAGAAGGGCTATGTCATAGCAGTTGTGGAATACCGCCACTCCGGGATCGCACCATTTCCGGCGCAGGCACTGGACACAAGAAACGCGATCCGCTTTATGAAGATCCATGCGGCAGAGTATAACGTAGATATGGACAAAGTTTTTGTCGGCGGTGATTCATCCGGCGGACATACAGCCATGTTTTCACAGTTGCTTCACGATGACGATCAGGATACAAACTTATATCCCGGAACAAATGCGGATGTAAAAGGAATCCTCTCCATCCACGAAGACACCATCCTTTCACCAATCCTGATGTTCCACGGCACCAAAGACCGCACGATCAATCCCCGAGTAAGTGTAACTGTTTATCAGAAACTCAAATCTTGTGGAAAAGATGTGCGCTTATACCTTCTGGAAGGTGCCGACCACGGCGGAAGTGAATTCTGGACAGAAGAGACCCAGGAGATTGTGGTTAAATTTTTTAACGGCTCTTTGACAGATAATTAAATTAATACTACCTGATTTTTCTAATATCTGATATAATTCTTTATAAGAAATCAGTAGAATTATGAGCCTTATGAAAAGGAATGGGGGATAAGAATGAAGAAAAAAGTGCTTGTACTTATGCTTACAGCAGGAATGCTTACCAGTGGATTAGCAGCGAATACTTTTGCTTCGGATTCCAATGAAGAGTTTACTCAGTTTGCAGAAGAAACAGAATCAACAGAGGGCATGACAGCTGAAAGTGTTGACAGTGATCTGGACTTTGTGGATGCTGGAGAAGCGAAAGAGACGGAGGAGTCAGGCGACATTTTTTCAGATACTGAAGATTTTACGACAGGCACAGAAATTTCCGATGCCGACTCATCAGGGGAGATGCAGGAGTCTGAGCAGGAAGTGACTCCTATACCTTCAGCAGAGCCGACTCCAACAATTGCACCTTCAACAGAGCCAGAGCCAACAGCAATGCCAACACCGACTCCAACGGTAATACCATTTTCGTTGACTTATCAGAGTGGTTCTATGAAATGGGAGAATCATACAACGGTTTCTTTGAAGTTTTCTACAACTCAGGACTGCAAATGGTATTATTTTTATGTAGATTCAGGTACAGATATAACTGTGATTCAGAATATGTATGATTCGAGTCGTGCCACGAATTCTGAAGAAGCAAACACAGAGTTTACTGTAAAAGCAGAGAATGTTCCTGAAACAGATTCCTGGCTGGTTATTTGTGCAAAACCATATAGCGGTAAGGCAAAGATGAGCCTCTTTAAGCTGGATAACAGCAGTTTCAAGAATAAACGTCCGAAAGCACCAACCCCAACTCCTTCACGCCCGCTTCGCATCTACAAAGTTACGCAAAGCACTGTGAAAGGCCTTGAAAAACCATTAAAGTTTACTCCAGGTAAGTTCTATAACTTTACGGTAACAGGAGCAGGCATGGACAATAAATCTCCAATTTCAGGAGATGTACGCTGGGTTCCGATGTATTGGAGTACCAGGCAGAATCCAACAGGAGTTGACAAGAATACTGTATGGAGAATAGGCTCACCTAAGGGAATACGCGAGAAGAAAACCTACAATATCTATATTTTCTTTAAGAAACAGATTTATAATGGAAAAAGCTGGAAAGATTCTGATATTATTCAATCTATGACGCAGAAATTTACATCAGCTGCACTGACGGATGAAGATCTTGGCATTTATCATATGAAAGTAAATACGAAGTCTGTCGTTCTGCGTGCAGGACAATCTACATCGGCAGTAAAAGTAACAAATGCAACATCATCGTTCCGTGTTGTAGCATGGTATTCTGCAAACACTTCGATTGCCAGAGTAAATGCACAGGGAAGGATTACGGCTGGCAAAAAAACAGGTTCTACTTATATTACAATTGTAATGTCCACCGGTGAAAAAACGAAGGTCAAAGTCACTGTACAGAATGGAACGGTCAGAACCAATGCTATTTACGGCCTTAAGACAAAATATACAGTTACCAAAGGTAAGACACTTACATTAAGACCAGTGCTTTCACCAGTAACTTCCCAGGAAAGAATAACGTATAGCTCTTCAAATAAAAATGTTGCCACTGTATCATCCAAAGGTGTGATAAAAGGAATAAAAACCGGAACAGCCAGAATTACAGTAAAATCCGGCAGCAAAAAAGTAACGATTACAGTAATAGTACCAAAAGTATCAACTCAGAAAATATCCGGTATTAACTCTGCGATTACCCTCCTGAGAGGAAAGACATCTCAGCTGAAGCCGAAGCTGAGTCCATCAAACAGTGATGATAAAATTTCTTACAGTACTTCTGATTCCAAAGTTGTAACGGTGAATGCAAAGGGAGTCATTACTGCCAAAAGGAAAGGTACTGCTGTAATTACTGTGAAATCCGGTAAGGTACAGACAAAGTGCAAAGTCACAGTTAAATAAAGTGTAGGGAGATTTCCATTAAACAGGTATTCGTTGATTTATTCTGAGCTCGAGATTCCATACACTGGAAATGCGGCAGCAGACAGTCTTTTGTATCATTATGTAGGTATCGCAAAAGAAAAGAAGATATCCGATAATTCTTTTGACGGTATCATCCTGAAAAAAGACGATTTATGCTTCATATATAAAAATATCGGCTTTCGGAATTGAACTCTTTACGGAGTATGATTCCGGGAGTCGGTATTTTTTATTACAGTGTATTTTCAGGAAGCACCACTGGTACATCTGTGGATTTATTTCTTATGGAAAACAATCGCACGGTCATAAGTAGTCTTTTCCCTTGCCTCCGGAAGTATTTTACAAGCGTTTTTCATTATGCTGATTTATCTGGATCAGATATGTCATCTGGAGGGGCTCAGCAAATCAACTTTGCTGCGGGCATTTACGAAGTCCAAAGGTGTAACTCCATATAGTTATCTCCAAAATATCCGCATCGGAGAAGCGAAGAAATTACTGGAACAGGGCCTGCCGCCTGTGGAAGCGGCATTGCAGACAGGATTTTCTGACCAGAGCCATTTTACAAATTACTTTAATCGTTATATCGGACTGGCACCAGGCGTTTACAGGGAAATCTTTTTAATGAAGGAAAATTCGGAGGACAAAAAACAGGGAAAATAAGAACAAAACAGGGCATTTGTGCACTGCGGCGCTGATGCGCTACGATCAGAGGGCACAGGGAGTCGAAGCACAGAACCAGATAGAAAAATGGGTGGACACACACTTCGACGATGCCAGGATGAAACAGATTTATCCGAAAGCGAAGTCGACACATTAATGGCTTTCGAAAATCTGATCGTAGGCTGCCTGTGGTGCATCACGATCATTGGTATTCCGTTTGGAAAACAGTTCTTTAAGATGGAAAGACTTTCCTTTATGCCGTTTGGCGCGAATGTGATTGGATGAAAAGGACGGTTTGATCTGTTTTATCAGGGAGGAAGATAAGAGGAAAATCTATCAGATCACAGAGCTTGGAACGGAAGTTCTGGAGCTTGAACTAAAGAGAATCCGCAGATTGTATCGCAATGCACAGGAGGTAATGCAATGAAGAAAGTCAAAAAAGAATTTCGCTGGTTTAACATTATGGAATACGAAAAAGAAGAAAAGTACCTGAGTAAGAGACACCAGGAAGGCTGGAAATTCAAGAGAGTGACTTTTCCTGGAATCTATACATTTGAGAGATGTGAGCCTGAGAAAGTAATCTATCAGCTGGATTATAATAAAGAAGGAATCAAACACCAGATGGAATATGTACGGATGTTTGAGGACTGTGGATGGGAATATCTGACAGAATTTGCTGGATACAACTATTTCCGAAAACCGGTAGACAGGATGCAGCAGGACGAGGAAATATTCTGTGATGATATCTCCCGGCTGGATATGGTGAAGAGAATTTTCTGGGGAAGAGTGATTCCGTTGATCGTGATTCTTTGCGGTCTGATTCAGCAGGTTTATATATCTTCGACAGATCACAGTGAACATGGATTGCTGCCAGTGCGGGGTGTATTATTAGTTATATACGTTATTACTTTTCTACAGTTTGCCGTAAAATATTTTACATTTCGAAACAGGATACAAAAGTAATCTGCGGTTGGTGAAACGTTAATATAAGAAGGGACTGTCGGGACTAAAAATCATTATTTCCCGATAGCCCCTTTTTTTCCTGATTTTTAAAAAATTTGATTTTTTTGTTACCATCCGGGATTTTTTACGATATATAGTATGAGTAGGAAATTTCCTTCTAAAAGGAGCCTTAGGAAAAGCAGCAATCAAAGCGCGCTTGTATTTGCTGATGAAATACAAAACTTTGGAGGACAACTTAAATGAGAGACAATGAGATCATATCTCTGTTTGAGATGAGAGATGAGCATGCGATCGAAGTATTAAGCGATAAATATCATCCTTACTGTTACAAGATCGCCTGGAATCTGCTTGCAAACAGAGAAGATTCGGAGGAATGCCTGAATGATACCTGGTTTTCGGTCTGGTCACTGATCCCGCCCAAAAAGCCGTCTGTATTATCACATTTTTGCGGCCGGATCACGAGGAATTTGAGCATTGACCGTCTGCGAAAAAAATATGCCGACAGGCGTCCTGATGTACATATGGCGGATATTCTGGGTGAAATGGACCAGTTAAGTGTTACCTATACCATTGAAGATCAGCTGGCAGAAAAAGAACTGCTGGAAATCATCAACGATTTTCTTGAAAAAATGGACGCAGAGGACAGAGATATTTTCGTGAGAAGATACTGGTTTTTTGACTCTGTTTCAGCGATCGCCAAAAGACATGCTATGTCTGTTGGATGTGTAAAAATGAATCTGTACCGGAACAGAAAGAAGCTGCTAAAAGTGTTAGAAAAGGAAGGAAAACACTTATGAAGAAATTTGATTTTTCAAAAAAATTTGGCGATATTGATCCGAAATATATCAGCGAAGCAGAAGGAGAATGGAAAGGAAAGAAAAATGCCTGGGCGCCATCATTTTGGCGCAGACTGGCGGCAGCTTGTGTGATATTGACGTTGATCTCGACTGTTTTAGCGAATCCTAAAGTGCAGGCCGCGATCAAAGAGGTTGTTTTATCAATAGGAGAAACCCTGGGATTACAAAGAGGAATCGACTCCTATACGGAGGTTTTGAACACATCGAAAACAGATCACGGGATTACTGCAAACTTAAAAGAAGTTGTTTTGGATGAAGGAGTTCTACTGTTTGAGGTGCACGCGGAAATTGATGATTCCGAAGATGATCAGCAGGGAAAATCGGCACCGATTTCATCTTTTGCTAATACAGGAGTCTCACTTGATCTGGAAAAAACCACAATAAATGGTCAAAAATTGGATGAATATATGAGTGGAAATTATACTCCTTATTCTGCAGAAGATTTATTCGATACAGATACCGACATAAATGTAACTGAATATGACCAAGTGCAGGAGTACCGTTTTCATGCTCCCAGAGATTTTGGAGAAAACCCGGAGATACATCTTGTGCTCCATGTTTTTGATCTCGATGACTGGCAGAAATCCGTAGCGGAATTTACCTTTGATTTTACCGTATCGCGAGAGAAGCTTCTTAAGCAGACGACCCATAAAGAAGTTGAAAATATTTCTGTTCAAACTGAAGAAGGACCAGTGGTATTAAAAGATATTTTCCTGAATAAATTACAGAGCAGTATTTCAGCAGAAGTACCAGAAAAACTGTACCAAAACTACGAAGTTGAGCTGCGTGGAACAGACAGCAAAGGAAATAAAGTGCGATATAATCTGACGGATGATGCAAAAACAGACGACAGTCATCGGGACTGGAAATTTAAGACAGAATTTTGGACTTTCAATGACGATGAAAGACCGGAACTGCCTGATCCTGACAGCGAATATCTGGAATTGCAGCTTTATCTGAAATCCGAGAACTCCTCTGAAAACGTAACTGAAAGCAGTGTTACGAAGGAGTATGTTTTGGACGACGATGATGACGTTTATATCGAAGAAGAAAGTAACGTTTACGATGTAGCAGATGATTATGATTCTGGATGGAAAGCTGTGGGAGAAAAAATACGGATTGATATCAGATAAATGAATCAAATGCCAGAGAATCGTTACTGTTCAATCCATTCACAGTAACTTGGTCAAAATGCATTTCAAATCACCTTCAGTGATGGCGTTTTGTCCCGTATGGTCGTACCAAGCGAGTTGAAGGTTCATGGAAATTGGGAGGCGAGATGACTCTACGGGAAGTAAATTGATTAAAGACCCACGAAATTTAAAGGTCTGAATGACCTGATAGGAAATAAGTTATTTAAAGGTCTACAGAAATCGGAGGGGGAAAGGACTGGGAGATAAGTAAGTTATCAGGAAGTCAACAGAAGTTAGAAATTTTGGATGACTATGGTAAAAGAAAGTAGCAACAGAGTACATGAATTTGCAAAAAATGAATGGTTGGAATTATACTTGCCTACAAGCAAGTCAATAAATTGTCCCCAGGAGGATGGTCCAGAGGACTCTTTTTATCTGCGAGGGAAGAAAATGCAGCCAAGAAAGAATTAGAACACTTAGGATTTGTGGAGGTGGTGTATATGGCGAAACATGAATTTGGAATTATGCTGGATGCCCCTAAGAAAGGCAAGCATTATGACGAATATGAACCGTGGAAATATACCTGCATTTCTGTTGATGATGACGACTTAGCAAACATTGTTGAGAGACTTAGCACCATTGACTTTTATTGGCACACGCTTTCTGCTAAAGGCAAAGGGCTTGCATATTATGGTATTACATTGATTCCACCTGACTCGTTAAAAGCATTTATTGATGTCATTGCAGATATTTCTGAATTGAATGAATTAAAGAAATTATTAGAGCAGGCGTTGGATAAAAATAAATGGATGATTCACTATGGAATCTGATCGAAAAACAATCTGGAGGTGATAAAATGATTAAAGAATTAATGTATATTGAACTCAAAACTGGATATTCGGATGATGGTCCGGCATGGATTGGGTATGTACAAACTTCAAATACCAGGAAAACAATTTATTTCAATGATCATGCTTTTCAGAAGAATATTGGTAACTATGCAAACTATATGGACATTGAGAATGGTGAAGAATATTGGATTTCCGGATTAAAAAAGAAAGAGAGTAATCGGCATTGGGCTGGTCATGGCAAAATTATGATTGACCGTAGAGCAGTTGATGACTATCTCACTTTAATTGGAGAAAAGGAATTGCCATCAAATTTGTTTGAAATAGTTGGCATGGAGGACAGATTTCCAGTTGAACGAGTAAATAAACGATTGAATGCGAAGCATTAAAACATTCATTATGGAGGAATAGAGCGATGAGGAAAATATTGATTGCATTAATTGTGTCAGGGGCATTGCTGGTACTTGGTGGAGTGATTCTTGGATATTATTATCCAATTGTGGGAAATATAGTGGGAATAATTGGATGGATTTTAATCTTTTGCTTTTTTATATTGAAGTTAGTATATGGCAAGAAGAACAAAAAGTAGCTTGTAAAGGAATCTCATTAATGTTAGGATAAAACCAAATGAAGGCACGTTACCACGGGGCGGACTGATGGACATGAACACTTTAAATCCGGGATAGGATTTTGATGAATGGAAGGACACACAGAAAGGAGTTGAGCTTATGTGCCGTGAAATGGAGAAAATTTACAGCGAGGGAATGGAAAGCGGCGAAAAACGCGGTATAGAGAAAGGTGAACTCAAGAAAGCAAAAGAAACAGCCCTTTCCATGGCAGAAGAGGGCATGGATGTAAAGACGATTGCCCGTCTGGTTAAGATAAGCGAAAAAGATGTCCAGAAGTGGATTGATGAAAATTTATGTACAATGAAATAAATAAAAATATTGTAAATGGGCAGGTCTGATATTTTGGACTTGCCCTGATTTTTTAATATTATCGTGCGAAAGGGTAAATTCCCTGTTATAATAGAGTTATCCTGTATTAGAGTTGTAAGGGCATTAGCTATAAATATATCGTAGTAGAAAAGAGGAATGTCAAATGAAAACATTAGTTATTTATTTTTCACAGACAGGAAAGACGAAAGAAGCAGCTGAACGGATTGCACAGCTTTCTGGTGCAGACCTGGTAGAGATTAAGACTCATAAATCTTACCAGATGTCTTATCGAAAGACGGTATTTACCTCATTAAAAGAAATTCTGTTAAACGAGCGGCCAAAACTGAATATGGAGATTCCTGATATTTCTGTATACGACAGGATACTGATAGGAAGTCCGATCTGGTGCGGAACGCTTCCGAATGCAGTGTTCAGTTTTCTGGATAAAGTAAATCTAAATGGAAAAAAAGCAGCAATTTTTACAACCAGTGGAGCTACAGAACCGCAGGAGATCGCGGTGAGAATCAAAAAGAAATATCCTGCAAAATGGTGCAGACCATTTAATGCGAACCATGCAACAGATGAAACTATCATAAGTTGGTTAAAATAACAAGCAATAACTATAAAGTTCCAGAGCCTGTTTTGGAAATGGATATACAAATAAGAGGCTATGAAAGTAGCTGTAAAATCCGATCTTCTATTTGTGGAGGAAACATAATGCAAGATGAAATGTTTATGAAAAAAGCTATTGAACTGTCAAAATTGGCAGTTGAGCATGGTAACGAGCCGTTCGGAGCGGTACTTGTCAAGAATGGCGAAATTGTATTTAGCAACGAGAATCAAATTTATACCAGACACGATCCAACATTTCATGGAGAAGCAGGATTGATTCGAGAGTTTTGTGCACAGACTGGCATTACCGATCTGCATGAATATACTCTTTATTCCAGCTGCGAACCATGTTTTATGTGCAGTGGCGCAATGGTTTGGGTGAAGTTGGGACGGTTGGTTTACGGTGCAAGCAATATTGATTTGGAGCATATTCTCGGAAACACCGGATGCAATTGCTCAAAAATGGTATTTGATAATTCTTTCTGGCAACCGCAGGTTTCGGAAGGTGTTTTACGTGAAGAAAGTCTTTCGATTCTGAAAGAGTATTTTTATAATCATGCAAAGGGGTGAGAGGAAATTTTAAAAATAAGCCGTGAATAATTCAGGTTAAATTGTATCAAGTTCAGCGTTTCAACGAATCCTTGTTCCTGTGGATATTATCCGAATATTTCTTTTATACACTTGCACTTCTTTGATAATCTGTTTATAATAAGAAACATTGTTAACAGTCATTATAATGCATTAAAATGGTCTCACATACCCCTGAAACAGTGAGGTTATTTTTTTGCTTCAAAAAGTGAAAGGAAAATTATGAGAAAACTAGCATTACGCGATAAAATACTCCTACAGATCGACAAGGCCGCGCGCTACATCGGCGGCGAGGTCAATGCAGTCATGAAAAACAAAGATGATGTAGATATCCGCTTTGCGATGGCATTTCCGGATGTGTATGAGATCGGTATGTCAAATCTCGGCATGATGATCTTATATGATATGTTTAATAAAAGAGACGACGTATGGTGTGAGCGTCTTTTTTCTCCGTGGACGGATCTGGACAAGATCATGCGTGAGGAGAAGATCCCGCTCTTTACTCTGGAGTCCCAGGATCCGGTAAAGGAGTTTGATTTCCTTGGGATCACTCTCGGATATGAGATGTGTTATACCAATGTACTTCAGCTTCTGGATCTCAGTGGAATTCCGTTCCGGGCAGCAGAACGTGTCGAAGATGATCCGCTCGTGATCGGTGGCGGTGCATGTGCTTATAATCCAGAGCCACTGGCAGAGTTTTTTGACCTCTTTTATATTGGAGAGGGAGAGACTGTCTATGGCGCTCTGTTTGACGCATATAAGGCAAATAAGAAAGCCGGCGGCAGCAGGCAGGACTTCCTTCTGAAAGCTGCACAGATTCCGGGAATCTATGTGCCGTCTCTCTATGAAGTTACCTACAAAGAAGACGGTACGATTGAATCCTTCCGTCCAAAGCATGCAGATGTGCCGGAAAAAGTAGAAAAACAGCTCATCATCGATATGGGCAGAGACTACAACAAATTGGAAGCACCGGTCGTTCCACATATCAAGGCGACACAGGACCGTGTCACACTGGAGATCCAGCGTGGCTGTATCCGAGGCTGCCGTTTCTGTCAGGCGGGTATGATCTACCGTCCGACAAGGGAGCGTGACGTGGAGACTCTCAAGGAATCTGCAAGGATCATGCTCAAAAATACCGGGCATGAGGAGATTTCCTTAAGTTCTCTGAGCTCCAGTGACTACAGTCAGCTCAAAGAAATCGTAAACTTCCTGATCGATGAATTCCGTGATGAGGCAGTCAATATTTCCCTGCCGTCTCTTCGAATCGATGCTTTTGCCCTGGATGTCATGAGCAAGGTGCAGGATGTCAAGAAAAGCAGCCTGACTTTTGCTCCGGAGGCGGGATCTCAGCGTCTTCGTAATGTGATCAACAAGGGACTTACCGAGGAAGATATCCTTCACGGTGCCGGCGAGGCCTTCAAGGGCGGCTGGAATCAGGTAAAACTTTATTTCATGCTCGGACTTCCGACAGAAACAGAGGATGACATGAAGGGAATTGCACATCTTGCCCAGAAGATCGCAGAAACTTATTATGAAGTCGTTCCGAAAGAACAGCGAAGAGGAAAGGTACAGATCAATGTCAGTACATCTTTCTTTGTTCCGAAGCCGTTCACTCCGTTCCAGTGGGCTCCGATGTTCCGTGAGGAAGATTTTATTGAGAAAGCAAAAGTTGTCAAAAATGAGATCCGCTCTCAGCTGAACCAGAGAAGCATCCGCTACAACTGGCATGAACCGGATGTCACCGTTCTGGAAGGATTCCTTGCAAGAGGCGACAGACGCTGTTCCAAAGTCATTCTCAAAGCATACGAAAAAGGTGCCCTTTATGATGCCTGGTCCGAAAGCTTCCATTATGATATCTGGAAAGAAGCTTTCAAAGAAACAGGTGTGGACATCGAATTCTATACCCTTCGTGAACGAAGCACAGATGAGATCCTTCCATGGGATTTCATTGATGCAGGCGTGACCAAGAAGTTCCTGATCCGCGAGTGGGAGCAGGCAAAAGCAGAGACTGTAACACCGAACTGCCGTCAGAAATGTTCCGGCTGTGGCGTTCTCAAATACAAAGGAGGTGTGTGCTGTGAAAGTAAGAATTAAATTTGCAAAAACCGGTCATATGAAATTTGTAGGACATCTGGATACTATGCGTTATTTCCAGAAAGCGATCCGCCGTGCAGAACTGCCGGTTGCTTTTTCCGGCGGATACAGCCCGCATATGATCATGTCCTTTGCAGCACCTCTTGGTGTAGGAACTACCAGTCTCGGGGAATATTTTGACATGGAACTGACAGAGACTGTTCCGACAAAAGAGATCGAGGAACGTCTGAATGCAGTCATGGTGGACGGCGTTTCTGTATGTTCTGCCCGTCAGGTAGAGGATGGCAAGGCAAGCACAGCCATGGCTCTGGTGGCAGCAGCTGACTATTTCGTACAGTTCCGTGAGGGAAAAGAACCTGCTGCATTCTGGAGAGAGAAACTGGACGAATTTCTTTCCCAGAAAGAGATCATTGTGACCAAGAAAACAAAGCGCAGTGAAAAAACCATAGACATTCGTCCGTATATTTATGAAATGCATCTCGACGGCGAGGGAGTTTTCATGCAGCTCGCTTCTGCAAGTTCCAACTACACCAAACCGGAACTTGTCATGGACACTTTCCTTCGATGGATGGGAGAGGAGCCACTTCCGTTCGCATACATGATCGAACGCCGCGAGATCTATGCCAACAAAGGCGATGAAGAACACCGGAAACTTATTTCTATGGAAGCATTAGGTGAAGAAGTTGAATAAGCTGATCATTACGGAAATACTCCTTGACGAAGTACTCTGTACTGTCTGTGCAGTCTTCAGAGACCAGAAGGTCGTAGAACTTCGTCTGGAGCCGTCCGGAAAGAAAAACACTCTTAACAACATTTATGTAGGACAAGTCGAAAACATTGCCGCCAATATCCAGGCGGCTTTTGTCCGTTTAAGCGATTCCGTAAACGGCTACCTTCCATTGAATCAGTGCACAAACGCCATTTACGCAGACGGACGTAAGTCAGATCAGCCCCTGCGCCCTGGCGACCAGCTCCTGGTTCAGATCAACCGCGAAGCCATGAAAGGGAAACTCCCAGCCCTGACTACAAACCTGAACTTTTCCGGCAAATACCTCGTCCTCACTACCGGCAACCGCAAAATAGGCTTCTCCAACAAACTTTCCAAAGAAGAGAGCAGCCTTTTGAACAAATGGCTGGAAGAAGAACGAAACCTCCCAGACCGCCCCTACGGTCTCATAGCCCGCACCAACGCCGCCGAAGCCACTAAGGAAGAATTCCTCCACGAACTGAACCTTCTGAAAAAGCAGTACGAAAAAACAGCCCTCCACGGCCGAAACCGCACCTGCTACAGCCTTTTATATGAATCAGAATCGTTCTATCTGGCAGCAGTCCGCGACATTTATACACGCGATCTTGATGAGATCGTTACAGACATCCCAGCCATTTACGAAAAAATTTCCGAGTACCTAAGCGAATTCCAACCAGACAAACTACAAATCCTGAACTTATACCAGGACAAACTCCTTCCATTATATAAACTATACAGCCTGGAATCCGCAATCGACGAAGTACGCCACGAAAAAATCTGGCTCAAAAGCGGAGGCTTCCTAGTCATCCAACAAACCGAAGCCTTCGTTTCCATAGACGTAAACAGCGGAAAATACACCGCCAAGAAAAAAGCTGAAGAAACCTACCGAAAGATCAACCTAGAAGCCGCCACAGAAATTGCCCGCCAAATCCGCCTCCGCAACCTCTCCGGCATCATCCTAGTTGATTTCATCAACATGCAAAACCTCGACCACCAGGACGAACTCTTCCACGTCCTCCAGAAACAACTACGCAAAGACCCAGTTAAATGCAAAGCAATAGACATCACCCCACTGCACATCCTAGAAATGACCCGCCAAAAAGTCCGCCGCCCACTAATAGAAGACCTAAGAGACCTACATCAACAGCAGCAGTGACAATAAACAATTAATATAGAAGCAATCCCTATCATCATTATTTGGAGGATTATTAACATAATTAAAATTATGTAAACTTATAATTCCCAGCGGAACAGCGCAGCGCCTTCCGCGTCCCTCAAACGACGGTTTTAGCGGTGGCCAAAAAGGGGGTGCGCGAGGGGGAAATTCGGCCGTTCGCAACTCCGAGATCGTCCCCCTCGCACGGTTTTAATATTTTTTAAAATTTTAGAAAAAAAACACTTGACGAATAAACTACATCATGCTATTATACAGAAGATGCCGCACAGAGAGGTTTAAGAGCATGAGATTTTACTAAAAAATCCTCATCCCACCACATCTGGCGAGTAAAGTTCATAGGAGGTGCCACAGATGTACGCAATTATTGCAACAGGTGGTAAACAGTACAAAGTTGCCGAGGGCGACGTAATCAGAGTTGAGAAACTCGGTGTTGAAGCTGGTGAAACCGTTACTTTTGATAACGTTCTTGCAGTTAGCAACGAAGGTTTAAAAGTTGGAGCAGATGTAGCCAATGCCAGTGTTACCGCTTCTGTAGTTGAAAACGGAAAAGCTAAAAAAGTTATCGTTTACAAATACAAAAGAAAAACTGGATATCACAAGAAAAACGGTCACAGACAGCAGTTCACTAAAGTTAAAATCGAAAAGATCAACGCTTAATCTGGTGTTTGCATGATTACAGTGACAGTCAGTAAGAAGAACAATTCCTATATCAGTTTTACATCCAAAGGACATGCCGGATACGCGGAAGAGGGATACGACATCATATGTGCCGCTGTCTCCGCTCTCGTAATCAACACGGTAAATTCTCTGGATCAGCTGACGAAAGATCATATAGAGGCAGAGGAGAGTGACGGCTTCGTATCCTTCACTTTTACCGAACCGATTTCAGAAGGGGGAACTCTTCTGATGGATTCCCTTGTTCTCGGACTGACAGAAATTGAGCATAGTTATTCAAAACGTTATTTAAAAGTAAAAGTCAGGGAGGTGTAATGACATGATGAAAATGAACCTTCAGTTATTCGCACATAAAAAAGGTGTTGGTTCTACAAAGAACGGTCGTGACTCCGAGTCTAAGAGATTAGGTGCCAAAAGAGCAGACGGACAGTTTGTTAAAGCTGGAAACATCCTTTACAGACAGCGTGGAACAAAGATTCACCCAGGTGAAAATGTAGGCTGCGGTAAAGACTATACATTATTTGCACTGACAGATGGTGTAGTAAGATTCACCAGAAAAGGACGCGATAAGAAACAGGTTTCTATCGTTCCGGTAGAGGCAGAATAATCAAGTTCAGCGTAAGGCTTCAAATCGTTCAGGTTTGGAGCCTTTCTTTGAATTCAAAATAAAAGAGGAGCGACATATATGTTTGCAGACAGAGCAAAAATTATCATCCGTTCAGGAAAAGGCGGAGATGGACATGTAAGCTTCCGCCGAGAGCTGTACGTGCCGAATGGCGGTCCTGACGGCGGAGACGGAGGAAGAGGCGGAGACGTGATCTTCGAAGTGGACGAAGGTCAGAATACGCTTGGAGAATACCGTCATAAGAGAAAATTTAAGGCACAGGACGGACAGGAAGGCGGCAAGAAACGCTGCCACGGAGCTGACGGCGATGATATCGTCCTCAAAGTTCCGGAAGGGACCGTTATCATGGAAGCACAGTCACGCAAGGTCATTGCGGATATGTCCGGTGAAAACCGCAGACAGATCGTGCTCAAAGGAGGAAGAGGCGGCAAAGGAAACCAGCATTATGCGACGGCAACCATGCAGGTTCCGAAGTATGCACAGCCGGGACAGCCTGCACAGGAGCTGGAAGTTCTTCTGGAACTTAAGGTGATCGCAGACGTAGGACTTGTAGGATTCCCGAATGTCGGCAAATCCACTTTCCTTTCCAGAGTCACCAATGCACAGCCAAAGATCGCCAATTATCACTTCACAACACTGAGTCCGAACCTTGGTGTGGTAGATACTGAGAATGGCGGATTTGTTATCGCAGATATCCCGGGACTGATCGAGGGAGCATCTGAGGGTGTTGGCCTTGGACATGAATTCCTGAGACACATTGAGCGTACCCGTGTCCTTGTGCATATCGTAGATGCTGCATCTACAGAAGGCCGTGATCCGGTGGACGATATCCATAAGATCAACAAGGAACTGGAAGCATACAATCCGGAGATCGCAGCAAGACCGCAACTCATTGCGGCAAACAAAATCGACTGCATTTTTGACGACGGAGAGGAAAATCCGATCGACCGTCTCAAAGCAGAATTTGAACCACAGGGGATCAAAGTTTACCCGATCTCAGCAGTAACAGGTCAGGGGCTTAAGGAACTCATTTATGGGATCAAAGAGCTTCTGAACAGCGCACCGGCAGAGAGGATCGTATTTGAACAGGAATTCTTCCCGGAGGACGAACTGTTTGCAGAGAATCTTCCATTTACAGTAGAGAGAGATCCGGATGATCCGGAGATCTTCATCGTAGAGGGACCGAAGATCGAAAAGATGCTCGGATATACCAACCTCGATTCCGAGAAAGGCTTCGCATTCTTCCAGCGTTTCCTCAAAGAAGGCGGAATCCTTGAGGAACTGGAAAAAGCTGGTATCGAAGAAGGAAACACAGTCCGTATGTACGGCTTTGACTTTGATTATTACAAATAGAAAGGTCTGAAAATATGACAAGCAAACAGAGAGCATACCTGAAAGGGCTTGCAATGAAAATGGAACCGATCATGCAGCTTGGCAAAGGATCTGTCACACCGGAAAACACAGCGGCTGTTGACGAAGCACTTGCAGCAAGAGAGCTGATCAAGATCAGTGTACTTCAGAACTGCCTGGATGACCCGCGTCAGATGGCAGAGGTTCTGGCAGAAAGAACACATGCCCAGGTCGTACAGGTCATCGGACGAAAGATCGTTCTGTACCGCGAAGGCAAGAAAGAAAAGAAAAAGATCATTCTTCCGTAACATCAGGGAGGAACAGGTATGGAGAACAGACGAAAAAAAATCGGCATCATGGGAGGAACGTTCGATCCCATCCATGTCGGACATCTGATCCTTGGAGAGAAGGCATACGAACAGCTTGGACTTGACAAGATCTTATTTATGCCGGCCGGGAATCCTCCGCACAAGAGGAACCGTAAGGGAAGGGCATCTGATGAACAGAGAGTTGAGATGGTGAATCTGGCGATCCAGGGAAACCCGCACTTTGAACTTTCTCTGATCGAGATGAATGCAGAGGGATTTACCTATACCTATCGTACTCTGGAGACCCTTAAGAAACAGAATCCGGATACGGATTATTACTTTATTATAGGAGCCGATTCTCTGTATAACTTTGCAACCTGGATGGAGCCTGCCCGGATCTGTCAGGCGTGTACGATCGTTGTTGCGACCAGAGACCACGTGCCTGTAAAAAATCTGGATCAGGAGATGACGTATCTCTCAAAGCAGTATGGAGGATGTTTTATCCGACTGGAGACGCTCAATATCGACATTTCCAGTCAGCTTCTGCGTCAGTGGCATCAGGAAGACAAGAGTATCCGCTATTATGTGCCGGATGCAGTTGTAAATTATATTGAGGAGAATCAGATCTATCATCCGTCTGAGATGATACCTGATCTGACTCCGACAGAGGGAGATAACGTAAAGATGGCAGATTATGATTTCATAAAAATGCAGAAGAAACTGGCAAAATATCTTGATGAAGACCGATATGCACATACCCTTGGCGTGATGTATACCTGCGCATCCCTGGCGATGGTCCATGGATATGACCTCAAAGATGCACAGGCTGCAGGGCTTCTTCATGACAGTGCCAAATGCATTCCAAACAAGAAAAAGCTTAAGATGTGTGAAGAACATAAAATTCCGGTTACAGAGTTTGAAAAAACACATCCGTTTCTTCTTCATGCAAAATTGGGGGCATATGTTGCAGAAGTCAAGTATGGAATCAAGGATAAAGAGATCCTTTCTTCCATTACTTATCATACAACCGGAAGACCAGACATGTCTCTTCTGGAAAAGATCGTATATATCGCAGACTACATTGAGCCGGCGAGAAACAAAGCACCAAATCTCACCAAAGTAAGAAAACTTGCTTTTGAGGATCTGGATGAGTGCATGTACGAAATTCTCAAGGATACACTTTCCTACCTTGAAGAAAATCCGAAGGACGTCGATTCTGCAACAAAAGAAGCATTTGAATTTTACAGCGATTTGCATAACACCAGGTTTGGGGATAAAACACAGGCCTGATGCAGAAAGGAATAGAAGCTATGAACAAAGAACTGGAAATGGTACGTCTTGCCTGCAAAGCCATGGATGAGAAGAAAGCGATCGATATCAAAGTGATCGACATCCATGAGGTTTCCGTGATCGCAGATTATTTCGTGATTGCAAGCGGAAGTAACTTAAATCAGGTACAGGCAATGGTAGACAACGTAGAGGAACAGCTTGGACGTGCCGGCTATGAGCCGAAACAGGTCGAGGGAACAAGAGGTTCCAACTGGATCCTTATGGACTACGGCGATCTGATCATCCATGTATTTGATGAAGAAAACCGTCTTTTCTATGATCTGGAGAGAATCTGGAGAGATGGAAAAGAAGTCGATGTGGAAGAGTTTTTGAAATAATTTACCATAAATATATTATGTAAACAAATAAAGCAAATACTAAAGCTCCGGATCAAAAACAGTCCGGAGCTTTAGTTATGCATAAAATTATTCAAAGCACAGGAAAGATCGATCCTTACTGAAAGAAGCGGAATACACCAAAGACTTTGCCAAGAATCTGAAGATTATCCTGAACCAGAATCGGATCCATGGAATCGTTCTCCGGCTGAAGACGATAGTAGCCGTCTTCCTTATAGAAAGTCTTTACAGTGGCGGAGTCCTCAACGAGTGCAACAACGATATCTCCGTTCTCTGCAGACGCCTGCTGTTTCACAAGAACCTGATCTCCGTCGAAGATCCCGGCATTGATCATACTGTCACCCTTGACGCGGAGCATAAAACTCTGCTCATTCGGCATGAATTCTGCCGGAACAGGAAAATACGTCTCGATATTCTCGACTGCGAGGATCGGCTGACCTGCTGCTACGGTGCCGATGAGAGGAACATTAACAACCTCTCTGCGGACAAGGTTAAAATTGTCATCAATGATCTCAATTGCTCTTGGTTTGGTCGCATCTCTGCGAATATAACCGTTCTTCTCCAGGGCTTCCAGATGAGAATGTACGGAAGATGTGGATTTCAGATGAACTGCTTCACAAATTTCTCTTACGGCAGGAGGGAAGCCTCTGTTCAGGATTTCGTTTTTGATGTAATCCAGAATCTCCTGCTGTTTTTTACTGATTCTGCCATAAGCCATAGATATACCTCCAGGTTCACGATACTTTACTATACACAAATTTATTATAGCACAGTCTGGACAAAATAGCAAACAGATATTCGGAAAATACGTTCGAGATTTCCTGACAGATCAAGAAATTATCTGCTTTTTCTTGTCATTGCAGGATGAAAATGGTACAATGATGGATGCAAAATACAAAGATTGATATAAAGGAGGCATTTTTTGTGCCTGATAATCAGAAAAATTCCGGTAATCATCCAGGTTCTCTTTCGAAGATTCGAAAGATCTTTGGGTTGAATATAGGCACTATGTTATTTGGGTGTCTTTTGATTTATATGTTGTTCAGTGCTGTGCTGTATCTGACTTCTACGAATATTGAATCTTATCTGGTCATTTCAGGACCTCTGTCAAGAAATGAAACTTATACAGGGCTTGCACTTCGCGAAGAGTCTGTTCACCAGGCAGAGACCAGTGGATATGTGAGTTATTATGCAAGAGAGGGAAGTAAGATCAATGCCAGCGGAGCTGTTTATGGCATCAGCAGTACACAGCCTTCAGAAACCACATCGGAACTGAGTGCAGAGCAGCTTTCACAGATTCGCAGTAATATGCTCAGCTTTTCCAAAGGATTTAATTCCAGCAGGTTCAACAGTACATATAGTTTTAAATATGAACTGGAGGGAGATATCCTTCAGTATGCACAGGCCCCGGGAAGTAGTACTGCGACGGTTTCTTCTGCATCATCAGATTCTTCTGATGAAAGTGCAGACAGTGTGCCGGCAGTTTCGACAGCATCTTATGCCGGTCAGACACTGAGCAAGGCAGATACGGACGGGATTGTGCTGTATTCTGTCGACGGATATGAAGGAAAAAGCCTGGAAAACCTTACAGCAGAGGACTTTGACCAGACTGCATATCATGAGACAGATCTTAAGAACCAGGGAACAGTTAATGCGGGTGACAATATGTACACGCTGGTAACGGATGAGCGGTGGAGTCTTTTGATACCGCTCAGCGGCAAGCAGGCAGCAAAACTGAAGGATCGTACTTCTGTTCGTGTCAAATTTATGAAAGATGGAATGACACAGAGCGGAGATTTCAGTATTGTGGAAATTGACAAAGCAAAATATGGAAAAATAGATTTTAACAAAGGTCTGATCCGTTACGCGGCAGACCGCTTTCTTGAGATTGAGTTGGTAACTAACACGGTTACAGGACTTAAGATCCCGTTGTCTTCGATTGTAACAAAGGAATTTTATAAGATTCCTTCTGCATACCTGACAGTGAATAAAGATCAGGAATCAGGAATTATGATTCAGAGCACGGACAAAAATGGAAATACGACACAGAAGTTTGTCAAGGCGACTGTTTACGGAGAAGATGAACTGGAAAGTACAGAAGAAGAGGAGTCTCCGGGAAGTATCTATTATATTGATATGAGTAATTTCAAAGAGGGAGATGTGGCAGTCGACACAGAGAATCAGAGTAAATATGTGATAAGAGAGGTTGGAGTTCTGGAAGGTACATATTGTATCAATCAGGGATATGCTGTTTTCCGACGGATTCAGATCCTGGATCAGAATGAGGAATACGCAGTTATATCCAGAGAGACTCGTTACGGGCTTTCCAGATATGATCATATTGTCAGAAATGCCGATAAGGTAGATGAGCAGGAAATTTTATATTAAAAGTTGTATAAGCTAAGGAGGCTGATATTATGGTAACAGAGAATCTGAATCAGGTCAGAGAAAATATTAAAGCAGCATGCGAGGCAGCAGGACGCGATCCAAAGGAAGTAACGTTGATCGCAGTCAGCAAGACGAAGCCGGTTCATATGCTTCAGGAAGCATATGATGCAGGTGCGAGAGTATTCGGAGAAAATAAAGTACAGGAGATCACGGACAAATATCCGCAGCTGCCAAAGGATATCCAGTGGCATATGATCGGACATCTTCAGAGAAATAAAGTGAAATATATCGTGGACAAAGTTGCTCTGATCCATTCTGTGGATTCTCTCAGGCTGGCACAAACAATTGAACAGGAAGCTGCAAAGCATGATGTCTGCGTTCCGATCCTTCTGGAAGTCAATGTCGCACAGGAGGAGACGAAATTTGGACTTAAAACAGAAGAAGTTCTTCCTCTGGTGGAATCTATCGCGAAGTTTCCGCATATAAAGATACAGGGGCTTATGACAATTGCGCCTTATGTACAAAATCCAGAAGAAAATCGACCGATTTTCCGTCAATTAAAAAAATTAAGTGTTGACATTGCAGCCAAAAACATTAATAATGTTACTATGAGTGTTTTAAGCATGGGTATGACTGGGGATTATCAGGTTGCTGTGCAGGAAGGCGCTACAATGGTGCGTGTTGGAACTGGAATATTTGGCGAGCGAGATTACTCAAAACAGGCACAGGACAAATAAGATTGGAGATTGAAATGGGCGTTTTAGATAAACTTTTGGACGTTGTAAAGCTGAATGATGAATATGAGGAGGATGACTTCCTTGATGAAGGACTTCTTGACGAGGACGATGAGGATTTCCTTGACGACGAGGACGATGAAGAGA
>NZ_JBBMEI010000055.1:0-22554 GCF_040096655.1 Blautia intestinihominis
TGATGACAAGAAGATCAAACGTATCTCCAAGACGGATATCGATCGGAACAACTTTTTTCTTGTTGATCAGCGGGTGGCGGGCTTTCTTGAGGTTGATGCGGCCTTCGTCGTTAAAGATCGGTTCACTTGCATTCATCTCCATGGCAAGTGCAGCTCTTGCAAAAATAAAGTCAAGCTGTACCATGATCTCAAGATTGAGGGAGATAGCCTCACGTTCTGCTGCGATCTGTACGCTGAGGTCGGCAAGGATGACTTCGATCTCTTTCTGTTCCTGAAGCTCAAGTTCACGCATGTCGTTGTTCAGTTTTACAACAGACATTGGTTCGATAAAAAGTGTGGAACCGGTGGAAGACTGGTCGTGGATCATACCGGGCACCTGTCCCTTATATTCGGCTTTGACAGGGACACAGTATCTGCCGTTTCTCATGGTGATGACAGCATCCTGAAGGTAAGTCCTTGCACCGCCGTTTACCAGTCCGGAAAGCTGAGAGTGGATCCGGTCATTGGTCACTTTCATGCTGCGTCTGATCTGGCGCAGGTTCGGGCTTGCATCGTCACTGATCTCATCTTCGGAAAGGATACAGCGGCGGATCTCCGTAGAGAGCGGTGTGAGAGGGGAAAGCCCCTCAAACATATGGTCAAGAGAATCCTCCGGTGTATCAGCACGGTCCCGGCGGGAGTAGGCTTTGACACGGGAAGTATTCTCAAGAAGGTTACAGACGGCCAGGATCTCCAGGATACCAAGAGAACTTCCGATCTCAAGACGTTTCAGAGAGCCACGGATGTCCTTGACATTTCCAAAGGAGATGCCGCCCTTCTGAAAAAGGCGTGTCAGTGCATCGCGTGTCTGTACCTGCATGGTACGGATTACTTCAAGGTCAGTGGATGGCTCCAGAGTTCGGCAGAGATGCTTGCCCATACCGGAAGATGCCTTTTCGGTAAGTTTCTCTATGATTTTGGGATATTCCAGTGCATTTAATGCTTTTTGATTCATAATAGTTCCTCGTTATTTATAATAATTCTTTTATTCCTTTCTATTCTACATGATTTCCACTGGAATGAAAAGACAAATGTTCGATTTGTTATGAATGGGGCAGTAAAAATAAGGCATTATGACGGAAAAACATGATAAAAATTAGACGGATTTTATTCATAAAAAATTCATAACTTCCTGCTAAAATAAACACGAATTGTCAGGTTTGAATTATAGGAGAAAAAGCTATATGCGGAATGATAAGAAAGCATCTTCGGAGAATTATTCTTTTATAAAAGAGACGATCAAAGAGCAGCCGACGGACAGGAAACGACTGGCGGGGAAATTTCTGACGGCAGCAGTCTGCGGTGTGATCTTTGGCGCCTGTGCAGCGGGTACGATGGCACTGATCGTTCCGAAGGCACTGGAGAGATTTGGAACTGCCCCGGATCAGAAAGCAGTTGTCACTCTGACACCATCTGTAAAGGCAGAGCAGGTAACGCCGACACCGGAAGCAACAGAGCAGGAGAAAACATCGGCTTCCACCGCCTGGCAGAACGACCTGTCAGATGGGATGAGCCAGATCGCGGAGGAACCGCGCAGGGCACTTGTGCGGATATCGGCAGCAGGAGAGGATTCTGACCTTCTGGATGATTCCTTTCTGGAATACGGAGATGAGGAGGGATTTGTTTTTCTCAAAAATTCCGAAGCTTTTTATATATTGACAGTTTCAGACCAGATGCAGGAAGCAGATAAATTTACGGTCACATTTTCGGATGGAACCGTGACCGATGGGATTCTGTGCAAGAAGGATCTCAGGACAGGATTTTTTGTGATAAAGGTCCCTTTTACGTCTGTGGATGAGGAGACGCAGGAGAAAATCCCGGCAGCGCCGCTGGTGGCAGCAGATGATATGAAGCAGACAGAGTCCGTTATTGCGATCGGCAGTCCGTCAGGTGATTATGATTCTCTTATGGGAGGAACGATAACGTCTGTGACAGGTACACTTAAGGTTGCTGATGAGGAGTATGGAATGCTCACGACAGATATGGTCGGCAGTGAGGAAGGCGGAGGGATTTTATTAAACTCTTCCGGTGAAGTTGCAGGAATCATCTGGAATCAGGAAGAAGACCGTACCAATGTGATCCGTGCGGTGGAGACAGCACAGCTTCGGCCGCTTCTTGAGAGCATGGCAAATGGAGAAGATATCTGTTACATAGGGATCATGGGAGCGACGATCTCATCCTACCAGTCTGAGAATCTGGATGTTCCGCGGGGCGTTTATGTGGATGCAGTGGATGAGGATTCTCCGGCAATGACAGCAGGGATCCAGAACGGAGACATCCTGCATGCCCTGGACGGGCAGGAAGTACAGTCGATGGAAGAATATGCGTCTGTACTCCAGGGGCTGAATAAGGGAACACGCACGACAGTCAATGTATACCGCAAGAATCCATTCGGCGAATACGAAGATGTACAACTGAAAGTTACAATAAAGGAAAAATAGAAAGGCAAGAGTATCATGCGTTTTATAAACGAATTACACGAAGGAGACAGACTCAACGGGATCTATCTCTGTAAACAGAAACAGGCAGCAACAACAAAGAACGGCAAACCATACGAAAACGTGATCCTTCAGGACAAGACAGGCATGCTGGACGGCAAAATCTGGGACCCGAATTCACTTGGAATCGATGATTTTGACGCACTGGATTATATTGAAGTTGTCGGAGATGTGACAACTTTTGCAGGTGCCATGCAGTTAAATATCAAGAGAGTCCGCAAGGCACATGAAGGAGAATACAACCCGGCAGATTATCTTCCAGTCAGCGAGAACAGCACAGACGATATGTACGGACAGATCATTGGCATGATCAAGAGCGTGAAGAACGAATACCTGTCCGCACTTCTGAATAAACTTTTTGTAGAAGACAAGGAATTCCTGAAATCTTTCCAGGAGCATTCCGCGGCAAAGACCGTACATCATGGTTTTATCGGAGGACTGATGGAGCACACCTTAAGCGTTACAAAGCTCTGTGACTATATGGCAAATGCTTATCCGCTTCTCAAGAGAGACCTTCTGATCACAGCATCGCTGCTTCATGATGTCGGCAAGACAAAGGAACTTTCTTCCTTCCCGATGAATGATTATACAGATGAAGGACAGCTTCTGGGACATATCATCATCGGTGCCCAGATGGTGCATGATCTGGCAAAAGAGATCCCGGATTTCCCGGAAACACTGGAAAATCAGCTGGTACACTGCATCCTGGCACATCACGGCGAACTGGAATACGGTTCTCCGAAGAAACCGGCACTTGCAGAGGCAGTAGCACTGAATCTCGCAGACAACACAGATGCCCGCATGGAGACTCTGACAGAGATCTTTGCAGCGGACAAAGGCAAGAAAGAATGGCTTGGATACAACAGGCTTTTTGAATCAAATCTGAGAAGAACAGGAGACGTATGATTCCATGGAATATCGTAAAAATGACATTGTTACGTTAGAAATCGTGGACTGCGGAACAGACGGTGAAGGCATTGGCAAAGCTGATGGCTTCACTGTTTTTGTAAAGGACGCAGTGATTGGAGATATTGTTACAGCCAAGATCATGAAGGCAAAAAAGAACTACGGATACGGACGTCTGATGGAGATCCTGAAACCATCTCCATACCGCGTAGAGCCGGTGTGTCCATCAGCCCGTCAGTGTGGCGGATGCCAGCTTCAGGCGGTATCTTATGAAGAACAGAAAGTTTTTAAAGAAAAGAAACTCCGCGGTCATCTGGAGCGGATCGGTGGATTCCGCGACCTTCCAATGGAGCCAATGATCGGTATGGACGAGCCTTATCATTATCGAAACAAGGCACAGTTCCCGGTTGGACGTAACAAAGAAGGCAGGATCATCACCGGATTTTATGCAGGACGCACCCATGCGATCATCGAGAACCGTGACTGTGCGCTGGGAATCCCGCAGAACAAGGAAATCCTGGATATTGTGATCGCGCATATGGAGAAGTATGGCATCGCTCCTTACGATGAGATGACAGGCAAGGGACTGGTGCGTCATATTTTTGTGCGTTATGGATTTTTTACAGGGGAGCTAATGGTCTGTCTGATCATCAATGGACAGGATCTTCCGCATCAGAAAGAACTGATCGAGAAATTGCGTGAGATCCCGGGAATGGCCAGCATTTCCCTGAACATCAACAAGAAACGAAGCAACGTGATCCTTGGAGACAAGGTCAAAACAATCTGGGGACAGGAATATATCACAGATAAGATCGGGGATATTTCTTACGAGATCTCACCGCTTTCTTTCTTCCAGGTAAACCCGAAACAGACCTGGAAACTGTATTCTAAGGCACTGGAATATGCAGACCTTCATGGAGAAGAGACCGTCTGGGATCTGTACTGCGGAATCGGAACGATCTCCCTTTTCCTCGCTCAGCAAGCCAAATTCGTCCGAGGCGTAGAAATCGTCCCGGCAGCGATCGATGATGCAAAACGAAATGCACAGATCAACAATATTGAAAACGTGGAATTCTTCGTCGGAAAAGCAGAAGAAGTCCTGCCGAGAGAATACGAGAAAAACGGTGTCTACGCAGACGTGATCGTAGTCGACCCGCCACGCAAAGGCTGCGATGAAATGCTGCTCAAGACCATCCTCAAGATGCAGCCAAAACGTGTCGTCTACGTAAGCTGCGACAGCGCGACACTCGCGCGGGATCTGAGATTTTTGTGCGATAATGGATATGAGTTGAAGAAAGTATGTGGGGTAGATCAATTCCCTCAGACGGTGCATGTGGAAACTGTGGTGGGACTACAAAGGAAAGATATCTAGAAATCCTTGAATTTACGCACTTTGTAGAGTTTTTCAGTTTCAACAAAATCGGTGAAAATCACAAGGAAAAGTTGCTTGTGCAGAGAGTCACCGTTGTGGTTGCCTTAGACCTCGGTACGGGGAACACAAAAAATCCTGAATATGAAAGTGAATAGTGGACTATCAGATATTTGATAGATTATAGGGATACTTGTTAAAAGCGGGTGTCCCTATTTTTTATGGGGCATTCCAGAAATGGAGTGTCTTTTTATACCAAAATATTAAAAATTCAGGAGGAAAATGAAAATGACAAACACAGCGTTAAGAGCAGAGAATAGCAATTCTCGCACAATTACTTTCAAGAGCAGGGAACACGAAAAATTTTATGAGGAATATCTGAAAAAATGCAGATATCAGGATGTCTACCATCGGGCTTTGGTTTATTGCCTGGGTATCGACAGAGACACAAGAAATAATGTGAATAAAATCTATAATTTTAAAACTGGATGTGTAAAAACGGAATGCCTGCTGGAAGGATGGCAGACTAGTGGAAGTTTACGGATTGTCCGTATGGCATTTAACCTTTACTGTAATGGAACACCAAGTGTCGGAGATTATGAGGCAGAGGAAGATCAGTTAAAAGAGTGTCAGTATTATACCGTAGAAGATCTGTTTTGCTGCGGATATGCCCGGTATTTTTGGGAAGCCATTAAAATCCGTTATCCAGAGTATTGTTTTTACAAAGACTGGGAGGATATGTATGCTGAAAATTAGATTACAGGGTACTTTAAAGGATATTCAATGGTTTCGTCGTATTTTGGAAAAGCATAAAGAATTGGATGTCCTGGAAGTATCTGATGCTTATGCAAATAAAGGAACAAGTAAATATTTTCGTGTTTATGTAGAAGTAGAAGAAAAACAGTAAATCGGAGGAAAGTATATGTGTAAAGTAATTGCTATTGCAAATCAGAAGGGCGGAGTAGCCAAAACAACGACAACCATCAATCTGGGAGCCGGACTGACAAAGAATGGGAAAAAAGTAGTGCTGGTAGATGCAGATCCGCAGGGACATCTGACAATGGGACTGGGATTTCCCAAAAATCTCAAAGTGACTTTAAAGAGTATGATGGAAAATATCATCATGGGACTGGAGTTTGATCCAAAGGAAGCAGTCTTGCACCATGAAGAAGGGATGGATCTGATTCCGTCCAATAAATTGCTTGCCGGAATGGATATGTCCTTATTTACTGTTGAGGATAGGGAAAAAGTACTGAAAGAGTATCTGGAACTGCTGAAGGATGAATATGATTATATTCTGATTGACTGTATGCCATCATTGGGGATGCTGACAATCAATGCATTAAGTGCAGCGGACAGTGTTCTGATACCGGTACAGTCACAATATTATGCGGCGGATGGACTTATGGAATTACTGAAAGTGGTAAAAGGAATCCATCAGAGATTTAATCCAGATTTACAGATAGAAGGCATTTTATTCACAATGGATAATTGCCGTTACAATAATGCCAAGAGAAACAAACAGGCAATCAAAACTACATACGGAAGTGACATTAAGATTTTTGAGCAGACGATTCCGAGAACAGAAAGCCTTGCAGAAACAGCATCGGAGGGTGTAAGTATCTTTGCCTATGATGGAAAAAGCAAGGGGGCAGACAGCTATCTGGAACTGGTTCAGGAGGTGTTGAAACATGCGTAGACCGAAAAAAGATATTCAGCTTACCTCTTATGATGAATTACTGGGATTAGAGGAAACACCGGAAAAGAGTATGAACCAGGTTGTGGAAATAGATCTGGCAAAGCTTTATCCCTTTAAAAATCATCCGTTCCATGTAAATGATGATGAAAAAATGGCAGAAACCGTAGAGAGCATTAAAACATACGGTGTTTTGACTCCTGCGCTGGTAAGACCTCGACCAGATGGCGGATATGAGATGATTTCCGGGCATAGAAGAAAAAGAGGCTGTGAACTGTGTGGAAAGACTACATTGCCAGCTCTTGTCCGAAATTATACGGATGATGAAGCGGTCATTATTATGGTCGATTCCAACATTCAGCGTGAAAATCTACTGCCAAGTGAGAAAGCTCATGCCTATAAGATGAAATATGATGCAATGAAGCATCAGGGAAGTAAAGGTGAGAAATATACAGCAGATATGGTTGGGGAAGCTGCCGGGGACAGTGGGAGAACCGTACAGAGGTATATCCGTCTGGCGGCATTATCAGATGCTTTGCTGGAATATGTGGACAATAATAAAATTCCTATGATTGTGGGAGAAAAGCTGTCTTATCTGAAGCCAGAGGAACAGGGGTGGCTTCTGGAAGTGATTACCAACAGCAGCATTTTTCCGACAAAACAACAGGCAGAACAGTTAAAAGAATGCAGTGCAAATGGAAAATTAAACCAGAGTTATATCTATGCTGTTTTATTAAAAAAGGAAAGCAGTAAGATCAATGTGACGATTCCGGCAAAGAAAATTGGAAATTATTTTCCGGAGACATATTCTAAAGAACAGATAGAAGAAGTCATTTTTATGCTTTTGGATAAATGGAAAGAAAACAAAGAAGGAGTAGCAGATGCAGAAGATACAGTTTGATTATTTTACGGGGATGGAAGCGGAACAATACAGCTTTTATCGTGTCCCTAAAGTGCTGTTTACCGAACCATGCTTTAAAACTCTTTCTTGTGAAGCAAAGGTATTATACGGTCTGATGCTAGACCGTATGAGCCTGAGCATTAAGAACAGATGGCTGGATTCAGAGGACAGAGTATACATTATTTTCACTGTGGAAGAAATTGCAGAGTTGATGAACTGCGGAACTCAAAAGGCAGTGAAACTGGTAAAAGAGCTGGACAGCAGTAATGGGATTGGATTGATAGAGAAGAAACGTCTGGGACTGGGAAAACCGAATGTTATTTATGTGAAAAATTTTATGATCAGAGAGGTTCCAGATCAAAAGCCGACAGGTAATTGTGCAGATCTGCAATCTGAGCAGGAAGATCATAAAAAAATTGCAGATTTGCAATCGAAACAGAAAAGACATGAGGAATGTGCAGATTTGCAACAAGAAGCAGAAAACAAGGGGAAAACAGGCATTTCTCTGAATTGTGAAAATCATCATTCAGGAGTAGTGAAAACCACAATTCAGGATTATGGGGAATCACAATTCCAGAATAGTGAAAATCACAATTCAAGAATGGTGGAAACCACAAATCCAGAATTTCCAGAATCACAATTCCAAAATAGTGAAAATCATCATTCCGGAATAGTGGAAATCACAAATCCAGAATGCCCGAAATCACAATCTAATAATACTGATATTAACAAGACTGATATTAATGAAACTGAGATAAATCAATCTTATCCAATCACATCAGATAATTTCCAAAAGAAAAAAGATGTGATGGAGGAGATGAGAGCATATCGTGAAGTGATCCATGAAAACATTGATTATCAATATCATGCAAAGGAAGATGTAGATGAACTGGTAGAACTGATAGTTGAAGTTATGATGATGCCGGAGGACAGTATGATTCGCATTGCAGGAGTAGAAAAACCAGTTGCTTTGGTAAAAAGCAGGTTTATGAAACTGAATTATTCGCATATCGAATATGTGCTGTTCTGTCTGAACCGGAATACGACCAAGGTTGGGAATATTAAAGCGTATCTTCTGACCGCCCTGTATAATGCCCCGGCAACGATAAACAGTTATTATCAGGCAGAAGTTAATCACGATATGTATGGAGGATAAGGGAACATGAAGAAGATGATTAAAAAAGTGATAGCACCAGTGCTGGTGATTACGGTATTGTTTGCAGTATTAAGACCGTTTTGTATCCAGGATGGGAAGTGCAATTATTTCTTGCTGTTACTCCTGATGGGGATACCGTTTGGAATAGGAAAAATGTGTGTCTGGATGGTTCCAAGAGGTTTTGACCTCGGAGGAATGCTGGCAGTATGGATGATGAATTTTCTGATTGGAGGATTGATCGGAAGCATCGTTCTTCTGGCAATGATTGGACAGGCGATCATTTATCTCTGCGTTTTTCTGATTACAGGGATACATAAAATACCGAGAATAAAATGAAATAGATTTTTTGAAAAGCAGCTAAGACAAAAATTAGCTGCTTTTTTTCGGGAAACTTTGCGACACAATGGCGTAAAGTTGGGACAAATTGCAGGAAAGGAGACACCGTATTGAGCAATCGTGCAATTTCCACAGAACTTATTGAATTGGGAGAACGGATCAGAAAACGCAGACAGGAAATGAAGTTGTCACAGGAATCTTTTGCGGAAAAAGCAGGTATCAGTGTCAATACGGTCAGCAGGATTGAAGGTGGGCAAACGGCAATGTCTGTTGAGATTTTCAGGAAGATAATTGAGATATTGGAAACGGATGCCAATCTCCTGCTGGGAAAAGAGGGAGGCGGTACAGAGAAGCAGGAATCAGTTCAGGAAGTGCTTTGCCGTATTCAGAAGATGGAATGGAAAGAGCAGAAAATTATCATGCAGACCATAGATTCTCTGATAGACAGTTTTAATGAGTACAGGTGAAATTTCACCATATATGGGGTGCAAAATAAAAAAACTCCCCATATATGCTAAGGATAATAGAATCCTGTGTTGTTAAAATGGAAAACAGAGAGATAAAGAAGGGAGATAGGATGGATGACAAGGGAAGAAAATTTGCTTTATCGGAGGCAGTGTCCTTATGATGCAATGGGAGACTATTCTGTTTTGATGGAAAATGAAAAGAACATAAAAGCAGAAAGAAATGCCAAGAAGTCTGATCCTGGCATCAGACGGAAAATAAAGTAGAGAATATTGTAACTATTAGAAAGGGCAGTAAGAAAGTTTCAGGCTCTCGTTAAAAAAAACGGGTGTACCGGAAGCTGTTTTTTACTGCCCTTTTTGTCAGTTGATCAGTAAGAATCCTATCCTTTCTGCCGATGGGCACCTGTTGCCAGCAGGCAGAAAGGTGGTAATTATGCTGACGTTGCAGGAATTGAAACAGGTTGTAAGTAACAGGGAAGAAAGAAGAAAGGTTCCGTCCGCTAAATATTTAAGAGAAAACGATGTAGCAGTTGCGAAGCAGAGGTTGATGGATTGTGCGGAAATTATCGCATATCAGACCGGATATGTTCTCTATTGTGTGGGGGACTATGCAACGGTTTTTCCGCTATTTACCTGTCGAGATTATGTGTATGAAGCAGAAAGAAAAATAGCAGTTGTTGAGGAGAATTTTTTTGATGATCAACCCTGGTATGTAAGGCTGATATTAGAAGGCGAAGACCGGCTGTGGAGAAACAGGGAAACACGAGAACATAATAATTGCATTTCGTATAGCTGTATTTCCGAAGAATGGTGTGAATTGGTGGACAAAAGGCAGAATGTACTTGAAAAACTGATTATAGAAGAAGCTATTGGAGAATTCATGGATCTGCTGACTGACCGGCAGAGACAGGTGATCCATCAAATTTATTTTCAGCAGCGGACACAAAGAGAAGTGTCACGGGTGTTTGGAATTACAGAACCAGCAGTATCAAAATGTATTTCACAGGCAAAGCAGAAAATGAGAAGAAATGCAGGCAGACTGATCGGAGTGCTTCAGAAGGGAGAATAAAAGATGCGTGGTAAAAAACCAAAGGAAAGACAACGGTATGTGCTGCGTGTAAATGAAACTCTCGTAGAAGTTACCAGAGACGTATATCTGGCATGGTACCAGTCAAGAAGAAAAGAAAGATACCAGCTTGAAAAAATGCAGAAAAATGGTGTATGCGGAATAGAAAAAGTAGAGGAAACGAGTTACAACAGTTATTTGCATATATTATCACCAGAAGAAATAGTCATCAGGCTGTCAGAAATACAAGAGCTGCAGGAAGCTCTGAAATATTTGTCTGAAGAAGAAATGGAATTGATAAGACTATTATTTTTTGAAGAGTACACAGTAAAAAAAACAGCACAATATTTCGGGTGTTGTACAAAGACAATCAGAAACAGGAAAAACAAAGTATTGCAGAAACTAAAAGACAGGCTGGAAACTTTGTAAGTTTTTGCTGTTTCAAAAAATTTTCTAAAAAAATTTCAAACAGGTTAATTTTTGCCCTTTCACACATGCGGTTAGTGGAGGGGCAAATGTCTATCTTAATTCAAAATAATAAATTCCCTCTAAAAGTGAACCTTGACAATTTCATATCAGCAGCAAGAGGATACCTGAATTTCCCAGCTACGCATCTGGCGGCGGGTGTTCGGTGACAACGTGAAGGGCAATGGATGAGAGGCACCCTTGGCAGGAATGATTACGAATTACCTCTTGCGGCTTAAATAGCTCAATCCTGTTTTTATTTAAAAGTCAATCCAAGACATAAGGGAGGTGGTTCCTATGATTGATTCATGCAGATGTAAGCCTGAACGAAAGTGGAGTAAATTATCGAAGAAAGAGAGGACTCAGTCAAAATGAAAATGCGATTTAAAAGATTCTTGTCGGGATTTATGGCAGTTGCAACTTTGGCGTCTGTTATCGTTCAACCAGTCATGGTTTCTGCTTCTGAATTAGAACCAGAGCCAACTTCATTTGAACAGCAATATCCGGAACTGCAGGATGTGCAGGATACTCTTGACAAAGATGAAATTGTGGAAGCAAAGGATATTGAGATTCCCTATGGAGAAGAATTTGAGGTGGAAGTCGATCTGTCCGGTATAGAGGGCGTGAATGAAAAAAAGGTGAAAGTTTTATTCCATGAAGCAAAGAGTGAAGCCGGTACTGATTTTGACGCACATACACCGGATACCTACAAAGCTGTCTATGCAGTAGAACCAGTCAGCGGTCATCCAGCTTACAGAGTAAGCAGAAACATTACGGTAAAAGAGCCGGAAACAGAAGCACAGACAAAGAGTTCTTCTGAAAATACAGCTGGTGAAGGGAATGCCGGTGAAACAGAAGATTCTGGTAATGCGGAGGAGGATGCTGATTCGGATGGGTCAAAAGAGATTGTAACAGATCTTACAGATGACCAGGAAGTGACGACGGATGAAGAATCTGGTCTGACTGTTTCAGAAGTAATGGATCAGGCAGAAAATGAAGGAATTGACTTGTATGAGATGGAGCCGGGTGAAACAGTGACATTTATGGCGGCAGCAGGAAATGCAAGAAGTTCACAACAGGTTTCAGTGACAAGAGGTGCCGAATACCGATATGCGGATTATGGTTATGGAACTTATCTGACGTATCAGTATACCGTAAAATTCGGTAATGTGTCTGCCACAGCTTATTGTGTACAGCCGTCCAAACCGGGACCTGGTACGGGAACATATACAATCAATAAGGTTGGGGATGGCAAAGCACTGGCTAAAGTATGCTACTATGGCACAAAAGCCTCTGGCGATGATGGATTTTTTACAGAAGAAAATGGCTATGGAAACCTGAGTGCAGGAGCCAGATTTATTCTGGTACATCTTGCTGCGTCGTATGCGAATGGCAGTTCAGATGCTTTTTCTGGTGCAAACACTACTGCACAGAATCTTGCGAAAAAACTTTATAATTATTGTATTTCTCAGCCAGATATTCCGGATGTGGCAATGTCTTTTTCAGATGCAGATGTGACAGCTTATGTAGATGGCAACAGCCAGAGAACAAAGGAAATCACTTTTAAAGCAGATGAACTGCAGAGTATCACAATGAAACTCCCAAGTGGTGTGAAACTCCATAACGTGACAACCGGAAAGACAAGCAAAGCTGGCGAAGCAGTGGAAATCAGTGGTGGAACTAAGTTTTATTTATCTGCACCTCTTACACAGGTACAGGATGTCGCAGGAAACTGGTCTGCAACGATGAAAGGCAGTGTAACAAAAGATTATTCTGCGTATAAGATCAGTACCGGATCTGGTTCACAGGACCTGGCACTGGTATTTGGTGAAGGTGTTGATGATGAAAAATATGTGGACTTCAAAGTAACATGGGTACAGTACGCAAGTGTTAAGGTGATTAAAAAAGATGCAAAAGCAGACGCAAAGCTGGCAGGTGCCGTGTTTGGTTTATACAGTGATGCAAACTGTACAAATTTAATCACAAAGTTACCGGCAACTGATGCGAATGGGGAAGCGTCCGTACAGATCATTAAGACACAGAATACCGTATATCTGAAAGAGATTACAGCTCCGACAGGATACCGTATCAATGCAACTGCCTACAACGTAAAACTGGAAGTCAGCAAAACAGCAACTGTGACTGTTCCGGATGAAGAACAGATGGGCCAGCTGACTGTTTATAAAGAAGGTCAGGTTCTGACAGGTGCAGATGTCACCGAGAATGGAACAACATTTAAGTATGAGAAACGCAGACAGAAAGGTGCGATTTATGATGTGTATGCCGGGGCAGATATTAAAACTGCTTATGGTGCCAAGGTTTACAGCAAGGGTGATCTGGTCAAAGAGAATCTGACAACAGACTCGAATGGGGCAGTCATTCTGAAAAACCTGCATCTTGGTACATATATCGTCAAAGAAAAACAGGCTCCAACCGGATTTTATAATGCCGGGGAAGAAAAGTCTGTCACTCTTTCTTATGCAGGACAGAATGTAGATGTTGTTTTTTCTGAGACAACCTTTACGAATGACAGACAGAAAGCAGAAGTGATTGTGACAAAGCAGGATAAGGATACAGAAAATCCTCTGGATGGAGGAATTTTTGGACTTTATGCAGCCAGTGACATTAAAAATGCAGATGGAACGGTTGTTGTAAAGAAAGGCACTCTGATTGAGAAAGTGACAACTGGAAATGATGGAATGGCGAAGTTTACCGCAGACCTGCCGCTGGGATTTTCCTATGATGTAAAGGAAGTACAGGCTCCGGAAGGCTATCTGAGAAATGCGGATGATGTCTATACGTTTACTTTTTCTTATACAAACGATAAGGAAGCGAAACTGACATTTAAGCATACCTTCAGAAACGAGCGTGTGATAGCAAAGATTTCCTTACAGAAGCAGGACAAAGAAACAAAGAAGGCTGTTCCACAGGGAGATGCTACTTTAGAAAAGGCAGTCTATGGACTGTATGCCCGTGAGGATATTGTCCATCCGGATGGAGCAACTGGTGTGATCTACAAAGCAGGCGAGCAGGTTGCCACTCTCACAACAGATAAGAATGGACAGGCTTCCGTAGATGGATTATACCTTGGTAATTACTATGTAAAAGAGATTACTCCGCCAACGGGTTACCTGGCAGATGAAGAAGAACATGATCTGGTCTGCAACTACGAGGGTGATCTTGTAGCGGAAGTGAAGCGTGACTGTCTGTCTCTGGAGCAGGTGATGAAGCAGCCATTTGAGATTATCAAGGCAGCGAACAACGGAAAGACAGATGCCGATTTACTGAAAGGTGCAGGATTTACCGCTTATCTGGTATCATCCCTGACAGTAAAAGAAGATGGCAGCTATGACTTTGATTCTGTCAAGCCGGTAGTGATCGGGGAAAATGGTGCAACAGAGATCTTTACAGATGAGAAAGGGTATGCCCGCAGTATTGCACTTCCTTATGGAACTTACATCGTCCGTGAAACAACCACGCCACATAATTACACTCCGGTCAATGATTTCATCGTGCAGATTACGGAAAATCATCCGACTACACCGCAGGTATGGAGAGTGCTGCTTGACAAAGAGTTTGAAGCAAAGCTGAAGATCATCAAACAGGACGATGAGACAAAGAAAGCAGTGCTTCAGAAGAATACAGAGTTTAAGATTTTTAACCTGGATACAGAAAAGTATGTGGAACAGGTAACAACCTATCCGACGACGGTAAAACACAAATCTTATTTTACAGATGAGCAGGGATACTTAATCCTTCCACAGAATCTGAAAATTGGACATTACCGTATTGAGGAAGTGAACGCACCTTATGGATATACGCTCAATGAGAATTACTATGAGGTGAATGTAGATTCCAATACAGCATATCAGATGGACGGAACTTCCGGCGATGTGATCATCGAGATTGCATACGAGAATCATCCGGTTAAGGGAGAACTGAACATTGTAAAACAGGGTGAGGTCTTAAATGGTTATAAAGATGACTTTACTTATCAGAAAGAAACTCTGGAGGGAGCAGTCTTTGAGGTATATGCTGCCGAAGATATTTATACAGCAGATTTCCAGAAAGATGATAATGGAAACCGTATCCTGGAGTATGCTTCTGGGGAACTGGTAGGAACTGTTACCACGGATAAGGATGGAAAGGCACAGATCGCTGACCTTCCACTTGGAACCTATAAGATTGTTGAAAAGACAGCACCAGAGGGCTTTGTGTTAAATGAAGAAGCACAGACAGTAACATTTGAATACAAAGACCAGAAAACACCAGTTATTGAGCAGACAGCAACCTTTGAGAATGACCGCCAGAAAGTGGAAGTGTCCGTAGTCAAACAGGATGCAGAGACAAAAACGGTTGTGGCGGGTGCAGAGTTTGGTATCTATGCAAAAGAAGATATTCTGGCACATGAAGAAGTGATTGTGAAGGCAGATACCTTACTTGGAAAAGCAGTCAGTGGGGAAGATGGAAAGGCAGTATTTGACGTTGACCTTCCATTTAGTACTTACTATATTAAAGAACTTGCAGCTCCGGCAGGGTATGTCTCTTCTTTTGAGACTTTGGAAGTGACTGCCAAATATCAGGGACAGGATGTGAAAATGGTAGAGCTGGAATCTGTATTTAAGAACCAGCCGACAAAAGTAACCTTTACGAAGTCCGATATTACGACAGGCGTGGAACTTTCCGGGGCAACGCTTACGGTGCTTGATAAGGATGGAAATGTGGTAGATACATGGAAGTCTGTAAAGGGTGAGGAACACTTGATTGAAAGACTCACAGCCGGGGAGACATATACTCTTCGTGAAGAAATGGCTCCTTATGGCTATCTGATGGCGGAAGAAGTTTCCTTTACTGTGGACGATACTGCTGAAATCCAGAAGGTAGAGATGAAAGATGCAGTGCCAACCGGAACACTTATCATCAATAAAAAAGGTGAGTTCCTGGAGAAAATATCTGCACTGGATTCCATTGGCGGATGGATGAAGCATCTGTTTGAATATCTTTCCGGTTCCCTGAAAGACGTTACTTTTGAGGTTTATGCCTTAGAAGATATAAAAGCGGCGGATGGTGAGAGTGAAGATTACTACAAAAAGGATGCACTGGTAGCAACAATCACGACGGATGAAACAGGAGTGGCGAAACTGACAGACATTCCTCTTGGCAAATACTGTGTCAAAGAGAAAGAGACAGCAAATGGATATGTCCTGGATGGAGAAGCTCGTGAAGTGGATCTGACTTACCGTGACCAGAATACCGCAGTTGTTACTTATTCTGCTGACTGGCAGAACAAACGCCAGAGAGCAGAAGTAAACGTGTTAAAGAAAGAAAAAGATTCCGACCGTGTACTGGAAGGGGCTGTATTTGCCCTGTGCAATAAAGAAAATATTGTCAATGCAAAGGGCGATGTGATCTTGAAAGCGGATACGGTTATTGAGGAGCAGGCTACGGATAAGGAAGGAAAACTGACCTTTACGGCAGATCTGCCACTTGGCTATACCTACTATGTGAAAGAAACTTCTCCGGCACCGGGATTTGCGACAACAGACCAGGTACAGGAATTTACTTTTGAATATGGTGGGGCAGATAAGGAAACACTGTCTTATGTGTTTACTTTTGAAGATGAGCCGACAACCGTAGAGTTTACCAAAACATCCCTGACAGACGGAAAGGAGATTGAGGGAGCAAAACTGAAAGTTACAGATGAGAGTGGAAACACTGTGGATGAATGGACTTCTGGTAAAGAACCACATATCATCAAAGAACTGACCGCTGACAAGAAGTACACCATGACAGAAACACTTCCTGCGGACGGTTATGTGACAGCAGAGAGCATCACTTTTACGGTGGAAGATACCGGTGAAGTACAGAAGGTGGAAATGAAGGATGATGTGACAAAAGTGCAGATTTCCAAGACCGATATTTCCGGTAAGGAGCTGCCAGGAGCGAAACTGACGATCCTTGATAAAGATGGAAAGACCGTAGAAAGCTGGACATCTGAGAAAAAACCACACTATATTGAGATGCTTCCAATCGGGGAATATATCCTCCGTGAAGAAACTGCACCGGATGGTTATCTGGTTGCAGAAGATGTGAAGTTTACGGTCAAAGATACTGGAGAAATCCAGAAGGTTGTGATGAAGGATGAGGCGAAACCAGAGGAAACTCCAACAGAGACACCGACGGAAACACCAGAAACCACACCAACACCGGAGACAAAAACCACAGAAGAAACAAAGAAATCGACTTCACCAAAGACAGGAGATAATACACCGATTCTGTTCTGGATTCTGCTTGCAGGGGCTGGAATGGCTGGTCTTGGTGGAACAGTGATTCTTCGCAAAAAGAAGAAATAAGAGATCATAAGATTTCTTAGTAATGGATGAGGGCATTTATGGACACAGGATTCATAGATGCCCTTTTATAAAATTTCAAAAGAATTAGGGAGAAAAGAAGATGACAAAAACAGTATTGATCGTTGCTGCAGCTGCAGTATTTCTGGTATATGGATTTGTCCTTTGGTGCTGTATCAAAGTGGGGGCAGAATCAGAAAAAGAATATATGAAACTGGCAGAAAAGAGAGGAAAGGAGCAGCAATGTGATAAATGAGGATAAGACAGCAGTGAAAGAAGAAAGGGCGTGGTGTGATTGCAGGATGAAGTGAATGAGAAAACAGTCTCACTTTGTATCCGCTGCGGCAAGGTCACTGCCAACCTGCTGAAAGCTGCCATGGTAAAGGCTCTTGCAAAGATGGAGCAGGAGAAAAAACAGCAGGGACAGAAACAGCCCCAGAAGGAAAAGGAGGATAAGACCTATAAGGGAAAACAGAGTCTTGATAAGCTGATGAAGCAGAATGTACAGCTGTCCAACATTGAGATCACAGATGGAAACATCAAGTCTTTTGAACGGGTAGCAAAAAAGTACAGCATTGATTTCAGTCTGAAAAAAGATGTGACTGCTGACCCGCCAAGATATTATGTGTTCTTTAAGGCAAGAGATGCCGATGTGATGACTGCCGCTTTTAAGGAATATACAGGACAGACGTTGAATAAGGACAAAAAACCATCTGTGAGGAAGAAGTTACAGCAGGCAATCACCAAATCGCTTGCAAAGCACAGAGAACTGGAGAAAACAAAAGGAAAGGAGAAGGAGCCGTCATTATGAGCAGATTACAGAAATTGCTTGGTGTAGGAAAAGGATACCTGGAGAGGTTACCGCCGGTGGATGTACATAAGCTGCTTCGGATTGTTCTGATGAATCTTCCGTATATCGTGATCTTTTATGTGGGAAATAAGCTGGCATGGTTATATCAATACTGTGTGGGTGATTCCATGATAGAAAGACTAATGGTACTGGTCTTAAATTTCCAGATGGCATTCAGCAGGATTCTTCCAAGTATGCATAAAAATGAATTGCTGGTTGGGATTACAGGAGCCGTGGCGGTGAAGCTCTTGGTCTATATGAAAGGGAAAAATGCCAAAAAGTTCCGGCAGGGAGTGGAGTATGGTTCGGCAAGATGGGGGACGGCAAAAGACATTGCACCCTTTATCGACCCGGTATTTGAGAACAATATCCTGCTGACCATGACGGAACGGCTGACCATGAATGGCAGACCAAAGAATCCGAAATTTGCGAGGAACAAGAACGTGATCGTGATTGGCGGATCTGGCTCAGGAAAGACACGTTTTTATGTAAAACCCAACTTGATGCAGATGGGAAAATACATCAGTTATGTGGTCACGGACCCGAAAGGGACGATCATCATTGAGTGCGGAAAGATGCTGGTACGGCATGGATATAAAGTGAAAGTATTGAATACGATCAATTTTTCCAAGAGTATGCACTATAACCCCTTCCACTATATCCATTCAGAAAAGGATATTTTGAAACTGGTAAATACGATTATGGTGAACACGAAAGGGGAAGGCGAGAAGTCCAGTGAGGATTTCTGGACGAAAGCAGAGAGGCTTCTGTACTGTGCCCTGATCGGCTATATCTGGTATGAAGCACCGGAAGAAGAACAGAACTTTGCGACCCTGCTTGAGTTTATCAACGCTTCGGAAACAAGGGAAGATGATGAGACATTTAAAAATGCAGTAGATATGCTGTTTGAGGAACTGGAAAAGGAAGAACCGGAGCATTTTGCAGTGCGTCAGTATAAGAAATATAAACTGGCGGCAGGAAAAACAGCAAAGAGTATTTTGATTTCCTGTGGTGCAAGGCTTGCACCGTTTGACATTGCAGAGCTTCGTGAGATCATGAGCTATGATGAGATGGAACTGGATATGGTAGGTGACCAGAGGACAGCACTGTTTATTATCATTTCTGATACGGATGATACCTTTAACTTTGTTGTGGCGATGATGTACAGCCAGTTATTCAACCTGTTATGTGACAGAGCGGACGATGTACATCATGGAAGATTGCCATATCATGTCAGAATCCTCTGTGACGAGTTCGCAAATATCGGTCAGATTCCAAAGTTTGACAAGCTGATTGCCACCATTCGTAGCAGGGAAATCTCTGCATCCATTATCCTCCAGTCGCAGTCCCAGTTAAAGACAATCTACAAAGATGCAGCTGAAACAATCTTAGGCAACTGCGACACGATGTTATTCCTTGGCGGTAAGGAAAGTTCGACCTTAAAGGAGATTTCCGAGACGCTGGGAAAAGAAACGATTGATTTATATAACACTTCGGACACCCGTGGACAGAGCCGTTCTTACGGGATGAACTATCAAAAAACAGGAAAGGAATTGATGAGCCGGGACGAACTTGCGGTCATGGATGGCAGCAAATGTATCTTGCAGCTTCGAGGTGTAAGACCATTTTTCAGTGACAAGTTCGATATTACCAAACACAAACGGTATAAGGAGCTGTCAGACTACGATAAGAAAAATGAGTTTGATGTGGAAGCGTATATGCGGCATCGGATGGAAGTGAAACTGACGAGGACACAGGAATTTGACCTGTATGAGTTTTCGGAAGAGAGTCTGGCAGGAGAATTAAATACAGAAAACAAGGAAGCAGAGCATGTGAAAGATTCGGACACATAGCTCTTTTTTCTTTGCCCTTTTGGGAGGTGATGGATTTGAGAGATCATGAAAGGCCACCCGTAAGGGCAGAGCCGGAAAAGACTTCTTAAAGATAGAAACCAGAGAAATACAGAGATTTGAAAGGAGACAACGAATATGGCGTTTTTTAATCAGGCAATCAATATTTTGCAGACACTTGTGGTGGCGATTGGAGCCGGACTTGCAGTATGGGGTGTTATTAACCTGTTAGAAGGATATGGAAACGACAACCCAGGTGCAAAGTCCCAGGGAATCAAGCAGTTTATGGCTAATTAAAGGGAACAAAAAGAAAGGAAAAGCACAATCCAGACGGTATCAGCGGCAAGATACAAGAATAAATTGTGATTACACAAGATTGGTGTTATAATAAGAGAAAAGTTCCTGCCGGGGCAGCCGCCCCGGTGGTATGGATAGAAAGGCAGGAAAGCAATATGCACATCAGCTATAAACCACTCTGGCACACACTGTTAGAGCGTGATATGCGAAAAGAAGATTTAAGGCTTGCCGCTGGTATGACAACGAATATGATTGCCAACATGAGTAAAGAGGGAAAGCACATCAGCATGGACACATTAGCCCGTATCTGCGAAACGCTGAATTGTGAGATTACCGATGTGATTGAGTTAGTACCAGACGAGCCTACTTCCACAGGAGGTAAGGAACATGAGCGAACTGAAACCAAGAATAACGGAAAACGGAATTGATTATATCCTTGTCGGAGATTACTATATCCCGGATTTGAAGCTGCCGAAGGAACACCGCCCTATTGGAAAGTACGGACGGATGCACAGGGAATATTTAAGGGAAGTCCACCCAGCCAGATTGAACACATTGATATTGACCGGGGAGTTATGGACATACCTTGCAGACCTGAACGAACAGGCACAGGAACGGTTAGACACCATCATGGAGCAGATGAAAGCTGCCGAGGGCGTGACCGAGGAATTGAAACGAACCCAAGAAATGGAATGGGTGCGGCGTTGCAATAACATTCACAACCGGGCAGAAGAAATTATTTTGCAAGAGATGATTTATTCATAACGGTATGATAGAATGATTATGACAAATCGGTATTTATAAAGGAGAATATTGATGAAACTATTTTTATGTTCGCACTTTTCAAGTGTAGGAAGTCTGATAAAAGAAGAAATTGAAAATAAGAAAGTCGCATTTATTCCAACAGCTTCGTTGCGTGAAGGCTACACCGGTTATGTCGGCTCGGCTCGAAAATTATTCAAAAAGTTGGGAGCAATCGTAACTGAAATTGATATTTCAACGGAGGCTTATTCAACGATACAGTCTGTTTTTGAAGATGCAGATGTGATATATTTTACCGGCGGAAATTCTTTCTTTCTTATGGACCAACTCCGTAAAACAAGAACTGATGGGTTGCTGAAAAAGGAATTGGTAAATGGAAAATTGATGATCGGCGAGTCGGCAGGCGCAATTATATGCGCTCCAAGCATCCAATATATCGAGCAAATGGATGAAAAGCCGGAGGACTACTCACAAGAAGATGATGCAGGGCTTGATTTGATTGATTTCTATGTTCTTCCGCATTATCTTACAGCACCATTTAAGAAAGTTACCGAGAAAATAATGACTGAGTTTTCGGATTTGAATCTATGCCCTATTAACAACCATCAGGGAATTGTAATTGATGGTGAAGGTTCAAAGGTTATTTGCAAAGACTAATTTGAAAAATCCTTTTTTTGAAACTGGAAAATCGGAAGCTGAGGAGATAGACTATTGAGAACATATGAGAATAAAGACGAGCTTAAAAACGAGATAAATAAAAGCTTTGCAAAGTATATTTCAGAATTTAATGATATTCCGGAGCATTTAAAAGATAAGAGAATTGATGAGGTCGATCGAACTCCGGCAGAAAATCTTGCTTATCAGGTTGGCTGGACAACTCTTGTTATTAAATGGGAATCAGACGAAAGAAAGGGTATTCCTGTCAAAACTCCTTCGGATAATTTTAAGTGGAATCAGCTTGGCGAATTATATCAATGGTTCACAGATACATATGCTCAGCTGTCACTGCAAGAATTGAAAGACAGATTGAATGAGAATATCAACTCTATTTATGCAATGATTGATTCTCTGAGTGATGAAGAATTATTTAAACCACATATGAGAAAATGGGCTGACGAAGCAACTAAAACAGCTGTCTGGGAAGTATACAAATTCATACATGTTAATACAGTTGCTCCGTTCGGAACCTTTAGAACCAAGATTAGAAAATGGAAAAAGATTGCACTATAACTTCCAGTTTGTCGTTCTAAAAATTCAACTGAATAATCCCAGCAAAAACCGCTGCTACATGGAAGCCAACAAACCATGCAACAGCGGTTTTTCTTTACCGTTTTTTCCTTTGGCTGATAGGCGTTCCCATTTTCTTTGATTTTTTGAGAATCCGAATCAGCCAGCGAAATTCTTCGTCTGACAGATTTTTATAGTTGATACCGAGCTGTTTACAGTAAAGGACAACCAGCTTTTCATCCCGGCTGCCCTTGAAATTTTCGACCGCTTCCAGATTTTCTTTCAGTTCATTGGCAACAGTGGTCTGGGGTGCACTCTC